>DASZPH010000006.1:0-32742 GCA_035550375.1 Pirellulales bacterium
GCGTCGCCCTCACCGCCGGCGCCATGCTCGGAACCGATGAAGGCGCCCTCAGAGGCGACAGCAGGGGGACCTCCCTGCCAGGCAGCCTTCCAGCGGTTCGCCCGCTGCCACTCGAGGGCATCCATGCATACGCTGATCGAGTCAGCGCAGCGGCGGGGGAGACGGTCCGCTTTTATGTCAGCGCGACGCATCCGTATGAGTTCCAGGTATGTCGCCTTGCTGGCGACGTCGACGGTCCCGGTGCGGATGCGGTGTTGTTCACGCAGCGCGTCGACGAGCCCGTGATGCAGCCCATTCACCCCGGATCTTACATCCACATCGATCGTGGTCTGGGCGACGAAGCGATTGCGGCGTTATCGCTGGAATGTTGGCTCCGACTTTGGGACCTGCCCGGCGAAGCCGCCATTATGGGACAATTCGATCGCGCCGAAGCGGCCGGCTATGCCCTTTTTGTGAAGCGGGACGGCTCAGTGGGCTTTTGCTTGGGGGACGGCGGAGCGTTCCGGCAGTCCGGCCTCCACTGGACAAAGCCCGGTGCCTTGACGCGCACCGAGACCTCTCCGGCGGCGACGCCCGGAATCAACAAAGACGTCTACGGCGGAAGATCGGTGAAGCTGGCTAACTGGCACCACGTGGTGGCCACGTTCGATGGCCGGACCAAGGAACTGTGGGTTGACGGCAAACTCGTGGATCGATGGTTGCACGACGGACCTGCCCGGCCGGGACGCGCGCCGCTGAGGATCGGCGCTTGCGGTCGGGATGGACAGGCGGACTTGCTGCTTGATGCGGATTTGGCCATGCCGGCCATCTATGGTCGGGCGCTCAGCGCGCACGAGATCGCGGATCGCTTCCAGGCTCAGGGCCTTACACGACCGGACGCGGCCAACCTCTGGGGCTGCTGGCCGCTGAGTGAAGAGCGGGGCGACCGTGTGGCCGACGCGAGCGGCAATGAGCGGGACGGTCGGATCATCAACCTCGGCACTTGGATGATCGGCGGACCGAGCTTCCAGGCGAACGTCGAGCGGTTTGCCGACTACGACCCTGCTGCCGACGCCCGCCGCGGTCACGGACTACGACTGGCTTCCGACGATCTCTATGATTGCGGCTGGCAACCGACGTTTGAGTTCAAACTGCCCGCCGATGCCAGGTCGGGAGTGTACGTGGGTCGGTTTCGATTCGAGAGGCAGGGGCAGCCGAGGTTGTACCACGCCCTGTTCGTCGTGCGAAAGACGGTCGCCGCCCCGCGCGCCCCGATCGCCTTCCTGTGTTCCACCAACACATGGAGGGCCTACTCCGGCACACCGTTCGCCGAATCGTGGCCGGACGTGCAGCAATCGATCGGCCACGCCTACATCAATTCACCGGGCGACCCGCCGGAGTTCTCCTTCTACTGGCAACACAAGGCGGGCCAAGGCTCGTATCAGATGGGCCTGCGAATGCCTTGGCCCATCGCCGGCCCTTATACGTTTCACCAGAATTTCGATTGGCGGTGCAGTCATCTCTGCCATGCTGACCGGTTGACGCTCGAATGGCTCGAGCGGGAAGGCTACCCGGTCGATGTCTATGCCGATCTCGACTTACACCAACATCCCAACCTGCTGGACGGCTACCAGACCCTGTTCATTGTCGGACACAGCGAATACTGGTCGGCCGAAGCCTGGCGCGGCTTGCGAGATTACCTCGACCGCGGCGGCACAGTTGTTTGCCTATCGGGCAACACGATGTTCTGGCGCGTGAGCTTCAATGACGATGCGACCGTCCTCGAATGCCGCAAAGTGGACGCTCCCGGATCGCAGGCGCCACCCGAACGGCGGGGAGAGGTCTGGCACAGTCACGATCGACGCCGCGGCGGCATGTCGCGCGAGTGCGGTTATCCGGCCTGGCCGCTCGTCGGTCTGGAATACATGGCCGTCCATGCCGTGGGAGTCGAGGGAGTCGGGCCTTACCTGGTGCGCGGGGCCGATCACCCGCTATTCCATCATCCGCACGAACTGAATTTGAAGGCGGGCGACAAACTGGGCGGTTCGCCGCACGGTTTGCCGCAACCAATCGGCCACGAAGGAGACGTGCGGCTCTCCACGCTGGCCAAGGTGCTGCTGTCGCCCGTTCCGCCGGGCGTTTCACCACCGGCTGAGGATCCGCGCGGCATCGTCCTCTTGGCCGACGGATTCTGCGACTGGAGCAAGGTCACCAGCGGCGCGCCGTGGGACTACTTGCAGCGGGCCGTGACAGCCGAGCCACAACGAAGCGCCACGCAAGTTTCCGGGGAAATGATCTACTGGGAACGGTCGGATGGGGGACGCGTCTTCCACGCCGGCAGCGTCTCGGCCGGCCGGGGATTTGCCAACGATCCCAAGTTTGGCTTGTTGATGAAGAACGTCCTGCACAATTTCGGTATCCCGGAGCCGAATCAGAGTTAGGGGATCTGGCTCCAAGGCACCTCGAGCGTCAGAGCGATTTCAGGTAGGCAATCAGATCGGCCAGATCCTGATCCGTGAGCAGCTTATCGAGGCCGTCGGGCATGATTGATTTCTCGCCACGAGTCATCTGCTCGATCGCACTGCGCGGCAGCCGATAGTTTTTGTCACTGCCCGCCGATAAGACGATCTCGTCGGGCCTGTCTTCCAGTAAGACACCGGTGAGGGTGCGGCCATCGACCGTGACGACGGTCCACGGCTCGTAACTCTGAACCAACGAGGCGCTGGGAAACAGAATCGACTCAACCAGGTCGCGTGGCGTGCGACGCTTGCCGATACCTTGCAGATGCGGACCGATAACTCCGCCCACGTGAGCTGCCTTGTGGCAGGCCGTACAGGCCGCCTTCTGGCTCTGAAACACCTGGATGCCCCGATTCGGATCGGACTGCTGGACCAAGGCAAGCACGCGATTCGCCTTGGCGAGCTGCTCGCTTTGCGCCTGCTCCAGTCGCACCAGCAGTGGTTGCGCTTCTTGCTCGATGGATTCGGGGAAACCCGCCAGCACCGACCGCAGACGGAAAGCGTTCAGGCTCGTAGCGGCCGCGGACGCCAGCAGCGAAGACACCAACCCCCGGCCGACCTCTTCCTCCGTTCGACCCTGGAACAACGACAGGACCACATTCAGTTCCCCCGCGCTGAGATTCTTCAGCGCGCCGGCCAAGCGCGCGAGTTGTGGCCCGGTGAGCTGGCTACGGGCCAGCGCTTCGGCGGCGCTGGTGCGCAGAGACAGGGGTTGATCGGGCGCAAGATTGCGGATTAGGAACGAAAACAATTCTTCATTCATCCCGCCTAGTGATTTATCGCGAACAGCAGCCAGCGCCCCCAATCGCGCCTCGTCGGAGAGTTCGCCGTCGCCGGCCAAGGCGAGTAAGGTGCCGTTGCGCAATTGATGGAGCCTGCGGCCCGGCTCTGCTTGTGTCGCCAGCGGGGGCAATCGGCCGAGCGTGGCAATCAGCAGCGTTGCCAGCGCTTCGTCGTGGTTCTCTTGCAATAGCCCCAGCAGCGACTCGACCCAACGCGGCTCGGCGAACTCGCCCCCCGCATCGCCCATGGCTTCAAGCAACAACATTCGCGCTGGTGCAGATAGCCCGGCACTCGTCAATTCGGCGACGATCCAGTCCGAAATCCCTGGTGCCCGAGCCAGCCGTGCGAGACGCTTGCGGAGTTGGTCGAAATCGGTCGCTGTATCGGAGAGGCTGGCGCGGAGCCGATCGGCAAGTAAGCCCCCCCACTCTCGCGGATGACGCGAGATCAGCCACCAGGCAGCGTCGCGCAGGCGTGCGTCTGCAGCATCGAGCTGAGCGATCACCGCCTGGGGATCGAGCTTCCCGCCGGGCATTTGGTCGAGTGCGATCATGGCTCCCCGGCGGACGGCCGGATGATCGTTCGTCAGTCCGGTCCGCGTTAATTCGGGATCCGCAATCTCAATCAGGGCGTAGATCAGGGAATGCTCGACAAAGCGGTCGGCGGGTTGGGCGAGACGAGCGAGCAAGGCACGCGTCGCCGCGGGGTCGCGTAGCCGACCGAGCCCCTCGGCCGCCAGGCGACAATCTCGCGGCGAACCGCCGTTCAGGATCTTGAGAAGTTGGGCCGAGGCGCCTCCATCGCGACGCAAACTCACCGAGTTCAATGCGGCGCGGCGGACCGTGTCGTCGCGGTCGTCCAGCGCCAACCGGACGCAAGCTTTGCTTTCGGCACCGGCAATCCGCGTCGCCGCCCAAACCGCCGAGCGCCGTGCTTCGGGAGACACGGCGGACACGATGGTGGAACGAAGCACGTCTAAAGCGTCTTGTCCCTGCGCCGCGAGCGACTCGATCGCCCGCCTCCGTACCACGTGCCGTGCATCGCCTAGCATTTCGGCCATCTGCGACACAGGGAGCGGCGCCCAGTCGAGCGATGCCCCGCGTGGATCGACTGGCGGGTTCGCGTCCGCGCGGCAGATGCGGTAGATCGCGCCGCTAACGCCCGGCCTGTAGAACGTCGATGACGGACAGCAGTGCAAGTACCAACCGCCCGTTTCGATGACAAGCAGGCTCCCATCGGCGTCTTCCAACACGTCGGTCGGATGGAACTCGACATTGTCGCACGCCAGAAAATCTTCGTCATGCGAGGCGAACGTACCACCCCGCTCTTCGAGCACGTGACGCAAGACCTTGTGTCCGCTGAACAAGGCAGAAAAGAGGTTGCCCCGATAGTCGTCGCCCAGCGCCGTCGATTGGCTGCACGTCAGGCCCGCTGGCGACATGGCGCCCCAACCGGTCAGCTTGGGCATCAGATCGGGCCCGGTCCAGGGATACTCGAAGACGGGAGCAATGTCCTTCGGATGGACCGCGCCGTAAACCGCATGCAGAATGCCGTCATCGCGAGGTTGGCCCAGCATCTGAAAGTTGGTGCAGGTGACGAACCGCTCGCCGTCGGCGGCAAAAGCGACTTCCACGGGATTGTCCATTCCGCCCACGAGCAGGTTGTCGACATCCGTCTCGCCGGGATGCCGCCGCAATACGTGCCGCGCTGAGGTAGTCCAAGACCGGCCAGCCCGCGAGTAGGTCTGGGTAGCCGGGCCTTTGCACCAATAGATGTAGCCGTCGGGCCCGATATACGGACCTCGGAGGTCGTTCAAGCAGCCCGTGACGGACTCGGTGGTTACCCATGCCTGGCGGCTTTCCGCGACGCCATCGTCGTCTGAGTCGGTCAATTTCCAAATCATGGGTGCGGCGGCGACGTATAGCGAACCGCCCAACCACGCGCTGCCTTGCGCCATCATGTCGAACTCGGCGAACGTTGTTCGACAGTCAAAGCGGCCGTCACCGTCGGTGTCTTCGAGGCGAATGACCCGGTGCGGCGTCTCCTTGGGCTGAGGCTTGTTCCACTCGGCGGTGCCCGACGATTCGCAGACGTAAAGCCTCCCTCGTTCATCGAAGTCGGCGCAGATCGGGTATTTGACGAGCGGTTCTTCCGCCACCGTCTGCACGGTGAAGCCGTCGGGAACGCGAAACGTGTAACGTCCCGCCGTGACTTCTGCGGCTGGCGCGACGGCCGGCAGAAGCATAGAACACCAAGAAACCAGCGCAAGCACCATCGTCTGATTAGCTTTCATGACGAGCCTATGAGTACCGGACAAGCGCGTGCATCGTTCGCCACCCGCTGAAATTAAGATACGCCGGCTGCGCTCTTCCGCAAGTTGCTGCGGTCCGGTGATTGACATTGCAAAGGACCTACCCGGCGCCGTGCTGTAGGGTAGATGCGACGCGAATCCGGTCGACGTTCCAACGCGGCTGGCGAGGCCCCTCATCCCGGTTTAGGAGCCGGACTGCTCCGCCTTCCCACCCGTGAACTTCTCCCACCTTTGAACAATCACGTCGCAATAGAGCGGATCCAGCTCCATCAAGAATTCCTGCTCGAGCCCCTCTTCGGTCGATTTGCGGGTGTAGACGGCGCAGCGGACTGCTTGGTAACGGACACTTGGTTGGTTCTCCTCTTGATCATTTGGCACCTTTGAGGCGGAAGAACAGATAGCCGTTGCAGTGAGAGCCGGTGATTGCCTTCGCGACCGCGGAAAGCGAGCGGTAGACGTCGCCCTCGTATTCGAAACCGTCGGGCAGCACCTGGACCTGCAAGGTCTCGCCTTTGTAGTCGCGGGTGATGATCGAGCCTGGCGGCGGGAGCCGAGAACTGCACGACGCCCACTGGGCTACCGTGGCCCGTTTGGGCGCGTTGGCGGGCGGAGTGGGCGTCTTGGGCGGGGTACGGGGCAACTCCGCGTCGTTGGCCAACTCCGTGGCCCGACGGCGGGCACGTTCGGATAAGTCGCCCTCGGCGTTGGCCTGGATGCGCCACGCGATCCGCTTGACCAGCCAATCCTTGTTTCGCACGCGCATCGCTTCGCCACAGACTTCGACGTAGCGGTTCCGCAGTTCGTTGACGGTCATCCGCCGGAGGGCAGCGACCTCTTTCCCGATGTTCAGGTCCATGCATCTCTCCTTGGAAGGGATCTCGAAGGCCGTTAACCAGCGTGGACACTGAGCTTGGTTTCGCCCGAAACCTCAAGGCCTGCGGCAACGGAATTCGCTGGGTTTTCAGATTCGGCCGCGGCAGCAGCGAGGGCGGAGCGACATTGCAGGCGGAGAATGCCAGCGGCGAGAATGCCGGCGATGGCCGAGAGACGTTCGTCCGGCGCCAATTCATCGGAGTCGTCGAAAGATCGCATGGGATCGCTCCTGGAGGGAGTGGCCCACAACGACCGTTCGCTTGGCGAACCGGAACGCTGTCTGGCGACACAGGGGTTCCATCTGTTAACCTACCCGGCGCGGGGTCGAAATGACGGAAAAAATTTCGGGAATTCCCGCTTGCCAGTCCTTGGCGGCCGAGCGACGATCCGGGCCAACCCCCGTTTCCCGGAGCCTGGCCATGAACGACGAGATGGAGCCCGAGCGCCGAACGATTCACGTCTTTGACATCGATCTGGAGACGGGCGATGTGCCCGTTCTGGAGTTGCAGGTCATCCGGGAAGCCGAGGCAAAGCATAGCCGAAAGAGTCTCGTCAGCATCGATTTGAGCAGGGTGATGAAGAAACTCAGCCGGCTGGATGAGGACCGGCATTCGTCGTGAGGGTGCTTGCCTTCTTGGGCAGTATCGTGCATTGGCGGGTTGGGCGCGTCGTTCGAAACCTGCGGGGCTCGATGCCACCCCCGCGGGGGAGCCGTTTGCGGGGGCGCGTCCGAACCCGTAGGCTAGCCTGCACAGCGCACTCGGAATGGTTGACACTCGCTCCCGTTTCCAGGACTGCAGCAACGGTCTGCGATTTTCTCATCGCAGGCGATTGCGTTAAAGGAATTGCGTCTAAAAAATCGTGTCACGCGTGAAACGATTTATGGGATAGCAAGGCGGCCCGCCGGCAACACAACCACTGGGCGGCCCTGGGCCTGGGAGCAGGCCTGACGCCGAGCGCACGTGGGTCTCCGCTCGGAACAAACGGCAACGGCCGGTCCCTGTTCAAGCATTGTGCCCAAAGGAGTCTCCTCCAATGAAGTTGTCCGACTTTATGCAGATTCCGGCGCCAGCAGTGAGCAGCGAGCTTCGCGGCGCAGCGCTCGCGTACTTTCGAGCTCAGCCGGGACGTGCCGTGTGGCGAGAGAAAGTGCGGGAGCGCCTCGGGGCTACCGGGTATCTTATTCAGACAACGAATGATCCCGACTCAAACGGTTTCACCTATAAGCAATTCGTTCCCGAAGGGGTGCATCTCGGTTGGGCGCGAGTGCGAGCGAACGGCCAATTGGAGTTCGTGCGGAAGAATTTCGCTAGGTTCACTCCGTTCAATCCCGCCATCGTAGCGGGAGTCCCGCGGTCGCTTTATGGCGAGGACCTGCAAAGGTACGCGGCAGCGGTGTGCCGGAATTGCCTGCAAGTGCACGATGCGTCACGGCAGATCACGGAGACTTCCCAGACTCGATTCCAGCTCCTGCGGTTTGCGGCGGAATTACGGACCATCACGGCTAAGATGCTGGCCGCGCAGAAAGGGTTTATCGATCGGAAGATCGCCCAAGTATCGCTCCCGGCCGCACGGAAAGACTTGCAGGGCGAGGAGAAACGCAACTACGAAAAGAATCGCAAGCAGCAACTCCTTGAGGCCAAGGCTGCTGCAGAGTTCGGCGCCATCGGCGTCGTGACTCACCCGGCCTTTGAGACGCTCAAGAAGAAGTTTGACGGGAAGGCCGAGAAACAACTCGACGGCAAGGTTGATGAGGCCGCAGACCGCGCCGAGTGGAGAAAACAAGGATCCCAGACCGGACAGCCGCATCCGTTCGATGAGAAGAAGCTCGAGCGATCGGACGTGAGCCCAACGATGCTCGGCCTCTTGACGTGTGAGACTGGCTCCGGCACAAAAACCTATGTGGCGGCCTCGGGCTCGTTTGCAACCCAAAACGCCCGATTCGCGCACCTCGCGCGTCTGCGCGGGTATACCATCTGCAACACGCCGAAACCGCCATACACAACGATCGGCGGAGGTGAGATTGCGAAGCAGCTGTACCTTGAATCGAAGGCCGACGGAGCACAGGCCGCGGGGACGTGCGCCGCTCCCAGGCTGATCGCTCAAGCGATCAAGGACGGCATGACTGCGCCCCTGAGCGGATGGCACATGTCCGAAATCTGGTATTGGAACAGGGGAATGCCCGAATCCGACCTCGTCTGGGTGCCCGGCCTCACTGCCTATTCGTGCGACACGTGCCAGAAGCTGCTACCTCTGTTTTTCTGCCCTGAACTCACGGCGTAGCCAAAGCCATCGCGCGGCCGCCGATGCGATCCGCCGCAAGTTGCAGGCGGCGTCGGAAGCGGGGCTTCAAGAGCCTGCGCTCAAGTCCCAAGATGCGAGGCGATGCACTGAAAACGGGTCGAGCTTGCAACGGTTCCTTTCGGGCCGCGGAAGGAACCGGGTTGTTAACCCGGCGCGCCTGTTAAGCGAGAGAGTTCGGAGCCGATTTGGGCGCCCGGAAGGAACCCTTCGATTTCTGACGCGGCGCGCGAAGAGGAGAGAGACGACAACCCACCGACGGATCGTCGCAAACCCTTGGCAGGGAAGGCGGAAACGCGGGCCGCCGAAAAGCGTCTCTCTGAGCGCCTGAGCGTTAACCCCAGGGTCGGCCGAGTTCGTAGCCGAAAAACCAGCTCCCCGACAAGGACTCGAACCTTGGACCCAGCGGTTAACAGCCGCTTGCTCTACCAACTGAGCTATCGGGGAAGGCAGACCACTAATGCTACTTCATAGGTCGCAGAGCGACAAGCCGATCAGATCGGCTTCGCTCACTTCGCAGCCCGCTGCTTTTCCATCTCCACGCAGTTGCCAACGTCGTTGTACTCGACGCGCGACATGAAGGCCCGCATGAGCATGATCCCGCGGCCGGAGGGAATTTCCAGGCGCTCCGGGTCGGTCGGGTCGGGCACGTCCTCCGGATTGAAACCCGCCCCCTCGTCGCGAACCTGAATCCAGAGACGGTCGGGGGACACCTTGCATGAGACGAACACCCGCTTGTCTGCGTCAGACCGGTTGCCGTGCCGGATGGCGTTGACCAGAGCTTCTTCCAAGGCCAGGTGGACGCTGTGGACGTCGTGCTCCGACCAGCCGTGCAAGCCGAGCTGCTCTACAAGGTCGTCGACGACTCGCTTGCCGGCCCCGGTTTCGCTCGGAATGACCAGATCGGCACTCCAAGTCCAAGATTCGGTTGACATCGGCACGAGCCCTATGTCGGCATTGGCACGAGCCCTCTGAAGTGGGCCGTCGCTAAAACGCCGCCAAGGCGTCGGCTTCGTCGTCTTTGATGTCGAACAGCTTGTTCAACTTGGTGATGGCGAAGACTTCGTAGATCTCGGGGCGGATGTTGCTAAGTTTGAGTTTGCCCGAACGGGCCTTCACTTTCTTGTCCAACGTGATCAGCTTACCCAACGCGGCGCTGGAAAGAAAATCGACCTTGGTGAAATTGAGCACCAGCTTGCCGCGATTCTCCTGCTCGACAAGCTGAAATAACTCGGTCCCCAGCTCTTGAATGCTGGCTTCGTCGAGAATCTTGCGATCCACAAACCGCACGACGGTCACGTCGCCTACTTCCGAGACTTCCAACCGCCGATGTGCAGCCATGGCACGTTCGCTCCCAAAACAGCATCCCGCCGCACTCGACAAACCCTAAGCGGCGGGAAATGCTTAAAGTGTGTCTGCTTATGATATTCGGCGAAGTGACAGTGTCAAGCACGCCGGTTCCGTGCCTCAGTGTCTGCCGGGAGTGACAACCGGCGTCGAAGAAGAATCGCACCGCCCAAGGCAGTCGGCGCATAAAAAAGGCCACCGCAGGCGGGGCAGGTACCTGGGCGGCCGTCGCCGGTGCAAGCACCGACGACAAAATTCAATATACCAGCCAAGGCGCAGCATGCAAGGAAATTCTGAAAAAAATCTGAAATCGGGCGATGCGCCCGTCCGGTATACGCCGTAGCGGCCGCAAGGATTGCGCCGTTAGCCAGGCCAGCCATGCGCGGCCCCGCTGGTCACGAGCCGGCCTCAGAGGCAAGCGTCAGGGCCCCGAAAACGACCATTTCTTCGCCCAGGCTGGCCGGAAGCACCTGGAACGTTCCGCCGAGCGGCGGAAAGACGTAGCGATCGACCGCCTGCCGCAGAGGCCGGAAAAAATGCTCCTCGCCGATCAAGGAAACACCGCCTCCCACCACGACGACGGCGGGCGAGACGATCGTAATCACCTGGGCGATGGCCCAACCCAGAGCCTGGCAGGCGTGATACAAAACGTCGCGCGCAACCAGGTTGTTCTCACACGCGGCCTGCCCCACGATCTTGGCGGTCAATTCGTCGGGGTCGCCGTCGCAACGGCGCAACAAATCAGCCGTGTGCTCTTCCAGGGCCGCCTCCGTCTCGATCAGGTGCTGCCGCACCATCTCCGGCTTGAGCGGGCGGGACCCGCCGCGAAACGTGCCGAGTTGGTGGGAAATCGGACCGCTCAAGTAGGCCTGAGCCGCCGCCGCAATCCCCCAGCCGCTGGCGAGAGCCTCAACCGTCTGATCCGACCGGTCGGCGTGCAAGCCGGGGCGCAGGTGACCGATTTCGGCCGCCGCCGGCCCGTGCCCGTGAAATGGCTTGCCGTCGATGATCAGCCCGCCGCCGATGCCGGTGCCAACGGTGACGTAAAAAACCGGGCTCTTCCCCGCGCCTGCTCCGTGTCGCGCCTCGGCCACTCCCGCCATGTCGGCGTCGTTGCCTAAAACCGCGGCCACGCCAAGGGTCTCACTGGTCCATTTCGCCAGGGGGAAATCATCCCAACCGTCGATGTGATGACTGCGGATGATCCGTCCTCGGGCGGCATCGACCGGGCCGCCGAAGCCGTATCCCACGCGTTGAATGCGATGTTTCTTGATCAGTTCACGGCCTACCCGGTCGATCGAATCGCGAATACCGGCCGCCCCTTGCGCCGGATCGACGTCCAGGCGACGCAACTCCACCAGCGTCGCCGAGTCGCCAGGGCCGACGCCGAACTGGAGCTTGGTTCCTCCGATTTCGATGCCCAAGAACATGGGTCGGAACGGTCAGGTCCGGGGGATAGAAGTGCCTCAGCGCGCGACGACGGCTTCAGCATGCCGACCTTCGCGGTTGATGCGGGCAAAGACATCGTTGAGCACCCAGTGGAACAGAGCCAGGTGGATGCTTTCGACCATTCCCATGTCATTGAGCGGCACGTGCAGGCCCGCATCTTGCATCTGCTTCAACTTGCCTCCGTTGAACCCGGTCAGGCCAAAGACGCGCAGGCCATGCCGGCGGGCCCAATCGACGGCCTTGATCACGTTGGGGCTATTGCCCGATCCGCTGATGGCTATCACCAGGTCGCCAGGACGGCCGTAGTTCATGAGTTGCTGGACGAAGATCTGGTCGTAGCCGCAATCGTTGCCGACGGCCAGGATCCACCCCAAGTTGTCGGTGAGGCTCATCACCTTGAGCCGCTGTTTCGTCTCGTCTTGCAGGTCGCATTCCCGCAATGAGCTTTTGCCCAGGTCTTCGCTCATGTGGGTCGCCGTGGTGCCGGAACCGCCGTTGCCGAAGATATAGACAAACTTGTGCTGCTCCCAAGCCTCGAACAGCCAATCGGCCATTTGCTGGATCTCGCGATGATCAACGCGGTCGATTTCCTCGTGCAGGCGGGCGATGTACTTCGAGATATCAAGCTGGGCACCGAGCATAGCGGCGACAAACTCCTGGATGACGCGGACTGGCGGCAAGACGCGGTCGACGACCGCCTTCTGGCAGTTCTTGTAATGTAACGTATGGGCCGATGGGGTTGGTAGGCCGGAGCGTGGTCGGTCGCCGTCTCACATCTTCACCAGCCGGCCTTTCTGCGCCGATTCGGTCTCCTTCTGACAAAGCGTCAGCGCGTCGGACGCCAGTTCGCCCGCCAACAGTTCTGAGGGTCGGTTGGAGCGCACCGCCTTCACGGCGTCGGCCAATTCGGCGGCAAACGCGTCGGCTTCTCGCAGTTTGGGCCGCTCGACTTTGCCGCGAGACGTAAGCACCGTAAGCGGCATGCTGACGACCGGCTCGCCGCCGAGCACCGAAGAGTCGTAGGTCATCGTGGCCCGCTCGAAGTAGACTTCGAAGCCATGCGTGAAGCTGCGGCCCTGCTGCTGAATTACGCCGCTCGTCGCCGTGACGAGCGTGTCGGCGTCGTACAAGAACTGGCTGTTGATGAACTCAACCACGTCGCCCCGCCCGCGGCCCGTGCTCTGCACGGCCTTGGGCATGCCCCATAGAAGGCGAATGAAGTGGGCGTCGTGAATGTGCAGGTCGACAACCGGCCCGCCGACGGTCGCCGGATCGTAAAAGTCTTTCAGCCAGAGCGGGTCGGAAATGATCCGCTTGAAATGGCCGCCGAGCAGCTTGCCGTGCTTGCCGCTCACGGCCGCCTGGCGCACGAAGGCGAACTCGGGCATGAAGGGTAGCACGTGGGCGATCATGAGCAGTCGCTGCGATTGCTGAGCCGCTTTCACCATGCGCCGGGCGTCCGCCGTCTCCAGGGCGATCGGCTTCTCGCAGATCACGTGCTTGCCGGCGCGCAGTGCCGCGATTGTCACCTCGACGTGCATTTTTGGCGGCAGGCAGACGTCGACCAGGTCGATCTTGGGATCGGCCATGAGATCCTGCCAGTTTTCGTAGCGGGCGACGGGGCCGAGGTCCATCACCTGGCCGGGCGGCCCGAAATTGCCCTGAATTTCCCGCCAGTCGCCGGCCAGTTTCTTCTTGTCGCGGGTGCAGATGGCCGTCACCTTGGTTCCGGCCACCTTCTTGTAGGACAGGTAGTGGATCATGCCCATGAAACCGATGCCGACGATGCCAACGTGAACCATAGCGGGTGTTTTGCAGTATTAAATGGAATGCGAGCGCGTCGCCGCGCGGGGGATTACCCCGACGACGTGTGGCAGTTTGGCACACGAGTCAGCAGAAAGATAGTCCCGGCCTCTGACGCCCTCTGATGCGACGGCGGGCAGTGCCGGTGATAAGATGAACGCGCTCCACCTGAGGAGGCTGATATGGCCGATTTCGCCAGCTTAAACACCCGTTCGTGCCGGGATGTGAACCGGCGGGCGCTCCTGCGACTGGGCGTCGGGCTGCCGCTGGCCGGTTTGTCGGCGGCGGCGCTACGTGCCGAGGACGGGTCCCGGCAAGACTGGCCGCAATGGCGGGGGCCGCTCGCCACGGGAGTCGCGCCCGACGCCGATCCGCCCGTCGAATGGAGCGAGACCAAGAACGTCCGCTGGAAGACCGAGTTGCCGGGCTTGGGGCATTCAACGCCCATCGTCTGCGGCGACCGGGTGTTTGTGACGACCGCCGTGCCGTATGGCGACGAGTTGCCCGCGCGCCCCAGCACGGCGCCCGGCAACCACGACAACCTGCCCGTGACGCGCCGCCAGCGGTTCCTGGCGATCGCCGTCAACCGGACCGACGGCCGCATCCTTTGGCGGCGGAAGCTGCGGGAAGCGCTCCCTCATGAACAGGGGCACCGAACGGCGAGCCTGGCGTCAAATTCGCCGGTCACCGACGGAGAGCGTCTCTTCGCGTTCTTTGGCTCCTTCGGCCTCCATTGCCTGGATCTCAAAGGAGACATCCTTTGGCAAAAGGATTTTGGCCTGATGCAATCGCTGCACGGCCACGGCGAGGGGGCCTCACCGGTCCTCTACGGCGACACGCTGGTGGTCAACTGGGACCACGAAGGCCAGTCGTTTGCCGTGGCGCTCGACAAGCGCACGGGCGAAGAGCGATGGAAGGTCGAGCGCAACGAAGTCACCTCCTGGGCCACGCCCATCGTCGTCGAGCACGGGGGAAAACCGCAGGTCATCATCAGCGGCACGAGCCGGGTGCGCGGCTACGACCTGGCCAGCGGCGAACTGCTCTGGGAATGCGGCGGCCTGTCGGCCAACATCGTGGCGTCGCCCGTTTCTGCTGACGGTGTCGTCTTCGTCGGCAGCAGCTACGACAAACGGGCCTTGCTGGCGATTCAGCTCGACGGCGCGGCCGGCGACATCACGGGCAGCGACCACGTACTCTGGAGTCGCTGGCAGGGAACCCCTTATGTGCCCTCACCTCTGCTGTACGGCGACACGCTCTATTTCCTTACACACTACCAGGGCATTCTGAACCGGGTCGACGCGCGGACCGGCAAAGACCGGCCCGGGCCGATCCGATTGGGCGGCGTTACCGAGGTCTATTCGTCGCCGGTCGGCGCGGCGGACCGGGTGTACGCGACCGACCGCAGCGGTTTGACACTCGTGATCAGTCACAGCGACACGCCGCGGCTGCTGGCACGCAACCAACTCGACGACACGATCAGCGCCTCCGCCGCGATCACCGGACGCGAACTCTTTCTTCGCGGTGAGCGGGCCTTGTACTGCCTGGCGGAGAGCGACTGATGCGATTTGCCGTCGTCCGTTCGCTTGAATCGCCCATAGACCGGAAGCGCTTTGCACACCTCGCTTAGGTGGGGGCTGTAGGAATGGAAAGCCTCCGTCACAACTCAGCCTGACGGCCCTATTTTGGACGGTGGCGGCGATCGCCTGTTACCTTGCCTTTCTTTCGCAACTGGCGCGCGGGAACCTCGCCGGCCTTGTCGCGTCGCTCTTTGCCCAGGCATCCTTCTGGCTCTTGGTCGGAGTTCAACGAGCGCGGCAATAAGCCCGTCTCACTGCGCGGACTGCGACGGATTGTCGCGGTGTTTGCGCCGCTCTGCCCGCTCTGCGGCGAGCAGTTCGGCCAGCTCATGGTCGGCCTCGTCCACCGCCTGCCAGGCCCATTTCAGCCTGCGCTTCTCAAACTGCTGGCCGGCCGAGAAGGCCGCCACCACGACCACCAACCAGAGCAGCGTCTTCAAACTGAACTGCAGACGGAGCATCGAGCCGTTTTCAGAAACTCGTGAACGGACGTAGCGAGCGGACCGGGACACTTGAAACAGGTCAACCACCGCCGCGCCGTGGCCCCGCGACACCAGGCCCGTCTCAAGAACTGAGACCGCTTGCGCGAACGGAAGTCAGCCGAGTAGGAAAAGCCTGGCCATCTTCTGAGCTTCCGTTTGAGATTGTAACGAACGGACGGATTTGTCCCAAATAAAATTTTTAATACCCAGAGCGGGGACCACCGTACCGGCTTCTACGGACGGGGGGGCGTCAGTCCAGACGAATTGCCTCGAGGACGTTATCGGCGGCGGAGATGCGCACCTGCCTGAGCGGCCTGGCGGGATCGGCGTAGCGGCCTCCGAAGCGGTCTTGTCCCACCTCTCTGCCCGGCGGGGGAGGAAGTGGCCAGCGTATGGTCAAAGCAAAATCGCCCGCCGGGGCGCCGTCGCCAGTCGAGTAGGTGGTGAGGCGAAACGAACCGTCGGCCTCCACGGTCGCGTGCGGACACGCGCCGGCCAGTTTTAGATTGAGAGCTGGGTCGCCCCCCACGGCCCAGAGCTGCACTTCCGCCCCTTCGGCCGCCTTCCCGCCATAGAAGACTCTGCCGCTCGCGACAAACGTGGGCAGATGATCGACCGAGGGCCGTTTGGCGCAACCAGGAAGAACGAGGCACCCGACCGCCAGCATCTGCCACCCGACTCCGCGAAGCATCCGTTTGTTCTCCTGGGTGTCTACAACGCCTTCTCGCCGATCGCCTCGCCCCCCGCGCGCGTGACAATGGCGGCGAAGATGTCGCGGTCCAGCCCGACTCGCAGGAAGTGGACCGACCCGTCAACAAACAGGGCATTGGCACCAACCTGGTGGAAGCTGTAAATACCCCAGGAATTGTTGCAGTTGATGGTGCATAGTCCGCCGGGAGTTTGTCCGTCGTCGCTCCAGGTCTTGTAGATGCACGAGTTGTAGGAGGCCCACGGGCCCCACCAGTAAGGAAACCGAAGAGTGGCGTTCGTCATCTGGCGCACGCCCTGAATCCAGTGGTCGGGCCGGCCCGCCAACTCAGAGACTAGGAGCGTGTTCGACACGCCGTCGTTGACGAATGCCAGCGGCCGCGCCACGTTTTGCGTCATCGCGGTGGCCTGCACCTCGTCGTCGGCCAGCAACTGCGCCGCGGGGGGCCACCAATAGGCGTCGACGCTGTTCGGGGCAAAATAGTCTCCCTCAGCGCCGAGCGTGCCAGTCGGCTTGCCGAGTACGTCCACAAGGCTCACCACCTGCCCGGCGCCCGGGTTGGTCGGGCACGAGTAGACCGCCAGCGGCGTCGAAACGGCCGTGCTGTTGCCCGGATCGTAGAAGTTAAGGTCGAACCGATACAGGCTCGCGACCGACTCCTGCTCCAGGTAGGGAAGAATGGTCACGCACCAGCCGCGGTAAGGTTCGACCACCTGGCAGCGCGGCGGTAGGCCCTTGCAAGCGCTCTCGTAATTCATCACGGCGATGCCGATCTGGCGCAGGTTATTCTGACACTTGCTGCGCCACGACGCCTGGCGGGCCGACTGCACGGCCGGCAGCAGGACGGCTGCCAGAATGCCCATGATGGCCAGTACGACCAAGAGCTCAACCAGAGTGAAACCGCGGCGCGACATCAAAACCTTCTTTTATTGAGTCGTTCGTACGTCCGATTGATCTTCAGACGACGGCACGTGCCGTGGATATGCCCAACGCCCAATGTTATCGCGCACCCAGTCGTAATAGAACCGGACGCCGCGATCGTTGGGGCCCGTGCCGTAGCCGCCCATTTCCGCGTGCGGCGCGGTGCCGCTGAAATTCGTGATCCCCTGGATGAAGGCGGCGTGAAACATGAGTACGGCGTTCGGCGCTTCCTGGTAGCGGCGACAGTCGGCAAAGATGTAGTCGAGATTCGTC
The DNA here is from genome assembly GCA_035550375.1 of Pirellulales bacterium. Taxonomy (GTDB): domain Bacteria; phylum Planctomycetota; class Planctomycetia; order Pirellulales; family JAICIG01; genus DASSFG01. The sequence goes on from DASZPH010000006.1 coordinate 17,328, forward strand.
TGATTGAAGACGCCGTCGTTCTGATAAACGTCCTGCCGCAACGGTTCCACGTTCACGACAAAGCCCCGGCTGGGCACCGGCATGTTCTTCTGGATGATGCGCACTTCCATGTCCGGATATGAATCGCCCGTGCCCGAATCGACACAAGGGCAGACTCCGGCTTCGATGTCGGGCGCGACCGCCTTGAACCACCGCGTGAGTCTTTGCTTCTTTTCGGCGCCGTTCGGCTCGCGGAGGAGCTCCTTGTCGATCCGCTCCGGATGGTTGAACTCGTGGCACAGGTCGACGAACACATTCTTGAGCCGCTGCGAGGTGAGAAACCGGCCCGTCTCCTCGATCGCCCGGCGAATAGCCGCGTCGTCGTAAAAATCCTGGTCTTTGCGCGGGCCAAGCAGCCCGACCATCACGACCATGCCGCGTCGGTCGGCCTCGCGAATCAACCTCGCCAGCCGGCTGGTGACCTCGGTCCTGAGCCGCCCGTCGCGATAAAAGCCGTTGATGCCGGCCTCTGCATTCGGCCAGCCGGCGTTCACTCCCTGGATATAGACGCCGATCAGGTTGATGCCGTGGGCTGCCATGTTGTCGAAATTGCGGACGTGCCGCTCGACCGTCGCCTCGTTGTAGAGCGCGTTGCCGCAGCGCAGTCCCCAGAGGTCGATCGGGTGGCCGGCCAGATACGGTCGATCGTCCTTGATGGAGAACTCTCGCGTGGCCGGAGGACCGTCCGATTCAGGTCGGTCGACGAACTGGCCCGTCGCGGTCAGGTCGTCAAAGTAGGTCCGGGCGTCCGACTTGGACCAGAGTCCGATCCTGCCTGCGTCGGGCAACATCGTGTCGTCGGCGTCGAGGTACCGCTTGCCGTCGTAGTAACAGTCGATTCGGTCGCCGCGCATCGTGACGCGGATCGTGTGCCAGCCTTCCGTGTGCTTGATGTCGACGCTGTCGAGTAGGGTCCGCTTGCCGCCGACAACGTGGTAGAGGCGGAAGTTGTTTTCCAGCGGGTTGTAGCGGCAGATGTAGTAGTTGCGTTTGTCTTTGGCCCGCCAGACCAGGCCGCCGCCACGGTCGTTCACGCCCGACACGGCTTTGAACCGGACGGTCAGGTCGACGTCCAGCATCTCAAAGCCGTCGATCAGAACGACGTTGAACGTGTCGTCGGGATTTTCGGCCGACTGGAAAAAGACCTTCTGTGCGTCGTAGTCGGCGACCCTCCATCGGCCGACTTCTTCGTGAAAGCCCTGCGGCATCTGGCCGGGTATACCGTCGTCAAAGGACCATGTTCTTTTGGTCTCTTCGGCTGCCGAGCAGATCATGGGATGCCCCGCCGACAAGAAGCAAGCCATTACGAAGACGGTGCGTGCGATGGTCGTTGTCTCCCCCAAAGTATGAACGCAGGTTTGCTGACGGTGCCCCGATAGTTGCCGCAGGAAGCAACCGCCGGCCCGCACACCGGTTCTGCGTCGTAGCGCTAGTTCGACAAGCTTTCGGTCACGAACTGCCCGCTTCCGAGATGCTGTATTGCGCGACGATCACCGTCACGTTGTCCTTGCCCCCCGCGGCAAGCGCCAACTCCACGAGCCTGCCGCAAATCGCCTGCGAGGCGGCACCCTCGGCCAGCACCGACGCGATGCTCTCGGCGCTGACCATCTCGTGCAAGCCGTCGCTCGACAACAACAGGCGATCGCCGTCTTCCAGCTCGAGCTCCTGCACGTCCGGCCGTGCGCCTTTGTGCGGGCCGAGATTTCTGGTTAGCGCATGGCGCATGCGATGAGTCGCCGCCTGGTCGAGCGTAATCTCTCCCGCTTCATACATCTCGCGCACCAGCGTGTGATCGCGCGTGAGCTGGTGCAGCGTTCCCCGGCGAAAGATGTAAGCCCGCGAATCGCCGATGTGGGCGATGAACAGGTTCCTGCCGACGCTGGCGGCGAAGGTCATGGTCGTGCCGAACCCGTGCAACTGGGTATCGTCGGCCGCTTCCTGAGCGAGCACGTGGGCGATCTTCTCGAACCGGTCGGCCGCCCGCCGCATGATCTCCGCGGCGAGGGAAGGATCGTCGGCCCGGAGGATCCAATCGGGGGCCGAAAGCACCTCGTTCAACATCGTCGTAATGGCGAGCCGGCTTGCTTCCTCCCCGGCGGCGTGGCCGCCCATGCCGTCCGCGACCGCCATCCCATAACCGTCCTCCTCGAAGCGGCTCGGAACCTGGTCGGACGGGAGGTTCGTCGACAGAGATTCGAGGAAGCGGCCGATACGCACCACCAGAAAATGGTCTTCGTTGTTCGGACGCAAATTGCCCGGATGCGACAGACCGGCCACGTCCACGCGCACCCCCGAAGTGTGCGGCTTGGGAAGCTGGCACCTGGGAGACGAGGAGGGCGCGAAGACCTGTGTATCCCCGGCATTCAAGTTCATGGTCGGCTCGCGTTGACAAGCGACAAGGGATCCGCTTCGTACGCTCTCTGAAGTTATAACCGCCCAGCACTGAACCTCAAGCATGGAGCGGGGAAGGGGATTTACCCCACGCCCGTCGACGCGGCTGGCGGTGGACGCCAGAACTAATCCGCGCTCGGCGATCGGACGCGGGGAAAACCCACGTGCGACATCCCCGTGTCGGGGCTTCCCCCCTGCCGCGCGCTGGGCCGATATCGCGAGCATTAGCTGTCGTTGCAGAGAAACGAACCTCCTCGCTGCACCCGTAATTCGCCGAACGGTCGTCGGGGATCGTCGCTCTGCTGCGGTCCCTGCGGATCTCCGTACCATTCTCTACCCGCTTGAGATACAGGCTGCGGTCGTACCAGTCGGCGCACCATTCCCAGACGTTGCCCGCCATGTCAAACAATCCGTAACCGTTTGGCGGAAATGATCTCACGGGAGCCGTGCCGGCAAATCCGTCGGCCCGACTGTTCAGACAGGGAAATTCGCCTTGCCAGAATTCGCCGCCGGGAATCCACACCGTGCCTGGCGGCGCGTCGCTTGGGCCGTGCACGGGCCTTGTCCCTTGTCGTCCGTCGGCCCACGTCCGCGGTTCGAACACCTCATGATGCCGAACACGATCAGAAATGAAACCGATCGCCGTTAACATCAACGATCGGGGCACGACAGGATGGTCCTCGTCTCGCGAGTATCGAAATCCGGCGGCTGGGTGTGAAGCAAGGAGCGAGCCGGCTGGCGATGCGGCAAATCCATACAACTTTCGGTAGATTGTCGCTTGCGTCCGGTCACGCTACGATGAGCGTTCGCGCCTCACCAGACCGGCCCGACGTCGGCCGCATGTCGGCGTCTCGCCAGGCGACACAATCTATAAGAACAAGGCGAAGAGGGACCATGCTCAAGCGAACCCATTTATCGGCGGTCGGCGTCATGGCGTTTGGGGCACTCCTCGGTTACGTGGTAGCGTCTGGAAGGCCGGGCCCATTCTCAGTCTCAACGACTTGGGCGGCGCAAACAGGCGAAGGAGACCCGACCTGTTGCTCGACCGGGGCCGACCGAGGGCTGCTCCTCGCCCAGGCCGACGGCAAGCAGGCACGTCAGGCGAGTGGCGGACAGGCGGCCAAGAAAGGCAACCCTCCCAACATCCTGGTGATTTTCGGCGACGACATCGGCCAGTCGAACCTGAGCGTCTACACACATGGGCTGATGGGCTACAAAACGCCCAATATCGACCGCATCGCCAAAGAAGGGATGCTCTTCACCGACTACTACGCCGAGCAGAGCTGCACCGCCGGCCGATCGTCGTTCATTACCGGCCAGTGCACGTTCCGCACCGGCCTGAGCAAGGTCGGCGTTCCTGCCGCCCCGCTCGGCCTGCAGAAGGAAGACCCCACGATCGCCGAACTGCTGAAGAACCACGGCTATTCGACCGGCCAGTTCGGCAAAAACCACCTCGGCGATCTCAACAAGTATTTGCCCACCGTCCACGGGTTTGATGAGTTCTTCGGCAATCTTTACCACCTCAATGCCGAAGAGGAGCCCGAACAGCGCACCTACCCGCGCGATCCGAGGTTTAGGGAAATCTTCGGGCCGCGCGGCGTACTGCGGTGCAAGGCCACCGACAAGGACGACCCGACGGAGGAGCCGCGTTGGGGGCGAGTCGGCAAGCAGGTCATCGAAGACACGGGTCCGCTGACCAAGAAGCGGATGGAAACGATCGACGACGAGACGTCGGCGGCGGCCGTCGATTTCATCCAGCGTCAGGTCAAGGCGAACAAGCCGTTCTTCTGCTGGTTCAATAGCACGCGCATGCACCTCCGCACCCACGTCAAGGCCGAGCACCGCAGCCCGCCGGGCCTGACCGCTTTGAACGAGTACGCGGACGGCATGGTCGAGCACGACGGGCACGTCGGCGTGCTGCTCAAGGCCCTGGACGACCTGGGGATCGCCGACGACACGATCGTGCTCTATACAACCGACAACGGTCCGCACATGAACTCCTGGCCGGATGGGGCGATGACCCCCTTCCGCAGCGAAAAAAACACCAACTGGGAAGGCGCGTTTCGGGTGCCCTGCATGATCCGCTGGCCCGGCCAGATCAAGGCCGGCAGCATCTCGAATGAAATCATCAGCGGACACGACTGGATTCAGACCTTTCTGGCCGCGGCCGGCGAGCCCGACGTCAAGGAAAAACTGCTCAAGGGATATGAAGCGGCCGGGAAGAAATTCAAAGTCCATCTCGACGGGTTCAATCAACTTCCCTATTTGACGGGACAGGTCGAGAAGAGTCCGCGGCGCGGGTTCTTTTACTTCAACGACGACGGCGATCTCGTTGCCATGCGCGCAGAGAACTGGAAGGTGGTCTTCATGGAGCAGCGGGCCGAGGGGACCTTGCGGGTCTGGGCAGAGCCGTTCACGCCGTTGCGCGTGCCGAAGTTATTCGATCTGCGGGCCGATCCCTACGAGCGCGCCGACATCACGTCCAACACGTATTACGACTGGATCCTCTCGCAGCCCTACTTGTTTTATGTGGCCCAGGCGGCGGCGACCCAGTTCCTGACGACCTTCAAAGAGTTTCCTCCGCGCCAGCGTGCCGCCTCCTTCAGCATCGACCAGGCCATCGACAAGATGAAGCAGAGCCTCAACAGCCGGTGAGGTTGAGGACCGCACAAGGCGCTAAGTGCGACCGGAAAGCTGTAATCGGCCTGCTGATGTCCGAGCCAAACAGTTCGCGTAGGCCCGTCCGTAGTCGAAAACCAGTTGAATGGCACGTGCCAAGCTCGGCCTCGGGTAATACTGTTTTGAGCGCGACGCTCGAATCGAGAACGAGCTTTATTCCTCGCGGACGTCTCGACCGAGCTGCACTACTATGTCCAGCGTGCTGTGCTTGCGTCGCAATTCTTCGGTGATCCTCGCCACACGATCCTATACCCGGCAGTGAACTTCAGGGTCGAGTGGAGTTTTGCGGAGAAGATGCTCCAAGACCACCTGCGAATCGGCAAGCTCTACGGGATCGACGACACTGGCGGTATCAAGGCTCATAATGGTAATTCGCGGACGCCGACCCGGGAGAATCAACACCGAGTATCGCTGCCAAAGAGATAACGGTATACATTGTAGGATCAGCCGTCGGATCGGAGCGCGCATGGACCCCGTCAGGAATACGCGACGAGCGGCGATGCCCCCGCAACACGACACCTGCTGGGGCGCGTTCCGTCAGACTGAAGGTCCGATCGCCGTGCCTCAATTCCAGTTCAAATTGCGCAGCCTATTCTGGCTGATGACCGCGGTCGCAATGGCCTGCGTGATTGTACCCGCCTCGCCCCTAGTTGCCAGCCACTTCAGGGCCGACAGCCGCGACTGGCTCGTCGCCGTTGCCTTGGGCATCTTCGTCGCCTTAGCCGCCAGTAAGAAGCGCACCGGCCGCCGGGCCGAAGCGGAATAAGAGCGACTGCATCGGGACGCGGCGATCTTCAGGCGGTTTCGTGCGCTACGGCGGGGCGACGTGATCGAAAACGGGCCCGCAGCCTGGCGGAGCCGCAGAGCCCGACGGTCCTCGGACGCAGCACGGAAACGGGCGTCGTCGACACCAGCATTTCAAATCGGCCTGCCGCGACGCCTGCTTGAAGTCTGGCGGCTCGATCGCGGGCCGCCTGCACAAGTAAGAAAGCGGCTGCGCTAGGATGCAAGTCCCCGCTCGCTCACGCCAGCAGCGCGTGCACAACCTCGCCATGAACGTCGGTGAGACGATAGTCCCGCCCTTGAAAGCGGTAGACGAGCCGCGTGTGGTCGAAGCCGAGCAGGTGCAGGATCGTGGCCTGCAAGTCGTGAACGTGCACCTTGTCGCGAGCGACCGAGAAACCCAACTCGTCGCTCTCGCCGTGCGTATAGCCTCCCTTCACGCCCCCGCCGGCCAGCCACATGGTAAAAACGTCGGGATAATGGTCGCGTCCCAGCAGGGCACTCGTCGCCGTCCGCCCCTCGCGGAACGGAGTACGGCCGAATTCACCGCCGCAGACGATGAGCGTTTCGTCCAGCATGCCTCGCTGCTTGAGGTCTTTGATGAGCGCCGCCACCGGCTTGTCCATCGTGGCGCACTTCTTCGTCAGACCTTCCTTGATTTCCGAATCGGCACCCGTGCCGTGAAAATCCCAGCCCCAGTCGAAGAGCTGCACGTAGCGAACTCCCTGCTCGACGAGCCGGCGAGCTAACAGGCAGTTGTTGGCGAAGCTCGCCTCTCCGGGTTGGGCACCGTAGGCTTCGATCGTCTCTTTCGACTCGCGAGAAATATCCATCACTTCTGGTACGGCCGTCTGCATGCGAAACGCCAGCTCGTACTGGGCGATGCGCGTGTGCGTTTCGGGGTGACCCATTTCGCGGGCCTGGATCTCGTTCAGGTCTCGCAGCGCGTCGAGCGTTTCGCGACGCACGGCGCGGTCCATGCCGGCCGGGTCGGATGCGTACAGCACCGGATCGCCTTTCGATCGACACTGCACGCCTTGGAAAACCGACGGTAAGAAGCCACTGCCGAAGGAGTTTTTGCCTCCGTTGGGCTGTACGCCGCTGGAAATAAGCACCACAAAGCCGGGCAAGTTCTCGTTCTCCGAACCCAGCCCGTAAGTCGTCCAAGCGCCGAGCGAGGGACGGCCGGGCCGCGGCGACCCCGTGTAGAGCAACAATTCAGCCGGCGCGTGGTTGAACTGGTCGGTGGTCATCGAGCGGACGACGCACAACTCGTCGGCCACCGTTTGCAGTTGGGGCAGGGCGTCGGAAAGCCACACTCCCCCTTCGCCACACTGGGTGAATTGCCGCGGGGTGCCCAGCAACTTCGGCGTGCCGGAGGTGAACGCAAACCGTTTGCCCCGGATGAACGACTCCGGGCAGGGCTGGCCGTCCAGCCTGACCAACTCCGGTTTGTAGTCGTACAGATCGAGGTGCGGCGGCGAGCCGGTCAGGTGCAGATAGATGACCTGCTTGGCCTTGGGGGAAAAGTGAGGTTGCCGCGGCGCCAGCGGGTTAACGACCGAAGCGGCGACCGGTAAGTCGCGGCCAAGCAGCGACGAGAGGGTCAAGGCACCCAGGCCGAGTTGGCATTGCTTCAAAAAGTGCCGTCGAGTTTCCGCGCGGGCTCGCTTGCGACGCAGTCGGGAAAGCGAAACGGAACTCTCGGAACGCGCGTTTGAACCGGGCAAGGCGTCCATAGGCGAGAAACTGGGGTGACTGGAATGCGGCGGGTACCTCTAGTGTAACGCAATTTCGCCTCGGATCTACAAAGTCGCCCCGGCGCTCAGGGACGGGGAAGCGGCGGCAACTGCGACCCACCGGTGCACGGCGACGGCACGACGTAGCGTGCTACTACTATCGTGCGACGCGTCGCAGCCAGCAGCGACCGACTACAAGAACCGCCGGACGAGCACGCAGCTTGCCTGGCCCTGCGGGCTGACGCTGAGATTCAAAAAACAACCGCCCGCGTCGATCGCGGCGCGAACGACGTTCAGCCGGCATTCGGGATCGGGCGTTTCATAGTTCAACACCGGGAAAAGCCAGTTGTTGCGCAGTGCCAGCGTGCTGGCGATCAACTCGACGACGCCGCTTCCGGCCCCCAGATTGCCGAAGTAGCTCTTGGCGGCGGTGACGGGGACCGTTTCAGCGCGATCGCCGAACACCGCTCGAACGGCCCGCACCTCTTCGGCATCGCCACGCCGCGTTCCCAGCCCGTGTGCGTGGATGTGGCCGACACGCTCTGGGGAGATTCCGGCTTCTCGCAAGGTCGACCGCATCACGTTGACGAGGGCCTCTTCGCGATGAGGGACAAACGTGCGATCGACCACGGCCGATGAGGAAGCTGCAAGGACCTCGCCGTAAATCGTCGCTCCGCGTTTCTCCGCCGCGTCGAGCGCTTCGAGAACCACCGCGCCAGCTCCCTCGCCCAGCACCATGCCCCGGCGATTGAGGTCGAAAGGACGCGCGGCCTTGGCGGGGTCGTCATCCCCTTTGGCCAGATCCTCGCCCATCGCCGCGTGTAGCGCCTTCATGGGATGAATGCGAGTGCCCGTGGCGCCCGCCACCATCACGTCGGCGTGCGATCTCGTGATAACCCGAAAGGCTTCGCCGATCGCCAGATTGCCGGCCGCCTCGCGGTGCGTGATCGAGTTGTTCGGTCCCCGAAGATCATTGTAAATGGCGATGTGGCTGGCCGGCATGTTGGGCAGATATTTCAACAGCCAGAGCGGGTTCATCTTGCTCATGCCCCGCGTCGCCCAGCGAGAAAAATGAAACTTTCTCTGTTCGTCCAGGCAATCGATGATGCCGCTGGTGAACTCATCGGGCTCGGTGATCATGTAGTCCGAGCCGTAAACCACGCCGCCGCGGTCGGGGTCGCATTTGCCCGGACCGAGCTGAGCGTCGAACAGGGCGAGCTGGGCCGCCGCGACTCCCATCTGGCACTCGCGGCACATCACCTTGAGTCCTTTGCGGACGTGCTTCTTCGCTTCGCCTTCCAGCGGCCCGAAATCTTCCACCCGCCCCGTGAAACCGCGCGCCTCGGCGGCGATGTTCACGGGAAGTGCCCCAGGCGGAAGTGACTGTACGGCCCCGATGCCGCTACGCCCCGCCGAGACATTCTGCCAAAAGGCTTCTTTGTCGTTGCCCAGCGGGCTGATCATCCCGACGCCCGTGATGACCACTCGCCTCGTGGGGTGCTCTGAGGAATTGACAGGCATTGCGTCTCGGTGCCGACCGGTAACCAGGCTCGTCGGATGCTCCGACCTGTGTTTCCCGCTTTTTTGGGCTTCTCCGACAAGGGCAGGCCAAAACTGACGAGAAAACAGGCAGGTCGGGTATTTTATGCCGATCGGCGGAGCAGGTCGAGGCTGCTTTTGGTCTAATAGCGGCTATGGTAGGTCTTCACGTCTCGCATGCCGGTACGCGCCGCGTCGGGCGTCTGGCCGATCTTGCCGCGGCTGTCGATAAACACCAGCAAATCGGCCCGCGGCGGTCCTCCGACGCCGGGCAGCACGTCGAACAGGCCGTTCGCCTTGCCGGGGACGGGGGTCGCCACCACCCCAAGGTCGACAAGCAAAACCTGGTCGGCCGGCCAGCGAAATCGCTCGTGCAGCCCAAAATGCGAGATCTGCGGCACCTGCACCTCGGCCTGTTGTCGCTGCGAGGTGCCAGTCGGAATCGGCACCGATACTTTCACCAGCCGTTCCAACTGGTCAATGTTGCACTTGATGACGGCATCGACGAATTGGCCGTCGAGGGAGAGCAGCGGATTCAACTCCAGCGAAAAGCCTTCGTCGAACTGGGTTTGCTGCGGCTGGTACGAGGGGAACAGGTCGGGCCGAACGACCACATCGCGGATGTACGGGCGCGGCCGGATGGCTGAAACGGTCGTCGACTGCCCATTGTTCACGAGCAGGTGCGGCGAGCTATGTTCCCGGAAATCGGATCGCTTGTGCAACTCGCCCAGCAGAAGGGCTACGTCTTCTTTGTGGAGCAGCCAGGCTTGAATGCCTTGCGTTTGAGTTGGCACCGCGTGCAGGATCGACTGAAAGCGTGCCCGCCAGTTCGGACTGCCGACCGTAACCACGCGCAGGCCGAACGAATTGGTCTCGGCCTCGGTATTCACGAACCGGTCGACGATGTCGGCTACTACCGCCTGAACCTGCGGCGTGTGGTAGGCAAATAACGTGTTCTGGTTGGCGTTCAGTACGGCGACCGTCTCGGAGTGCCATGTTTCGTAGCCCGTTTCACGCAGTACCCAATCGACGATCGCCTGCTCCGGCCGGTTGGTGGACGTCACTCGCAGCGTGTAGGGGCGGATATTATAGGTTTTCCAGACTTGGCCGGCGTCGTTCGGCAGGCCGGTGGGTGCGGCCGAGATGTCGTCGCTCGGCCGCCGAGGGCTCTGTGCCAGACGTTCGCCACGGGCGGGGCCGGCGGGTGCGCCGTCGCGGGGGGGCCTGCTGACCGTCTTCTTGCTGACGACAACCCCGGGCGATTTCCTGGAGTTGGAAGCGGCTCGGCCTGGGCCGCCTGTGACTTCGACAGTCGGATCGTCGGTGGCTTGCGGAAGCCCGTCCTGTGCCCTGACCGCACCGACCGCGGTGGCTAACGCTAAAGCGCCAATCGCGACAGGCCGCCGCACGCCACGTTGAAATCGAGACGACATGCTCAGCCTCCATGCTGGCGGTTCGAGACGGGAGGCGGGAGTATAGGGCGACCGGTGGGTACAGGCAAGGCCGATGGGAACTTGTCGCTGGGGCACCGCGGCGACTAAGATAACTCGCCCGTAAACGATTAACGACAGGATCTTACATGCACTCAAAAATCGTCGTGCTGGGCGGCGGACCCGGCGGATATGCGGCCGCTTTCATGGCCGCCGACCTCGGAATGGACGTGACGCTTGTCGAGGCCGATTCGCGGCTGGGAGGCACCTGCCTACTGCGAGGTTGTATCCCCTCCAAGGCCCTCCTTCACGTGGCGAAAGTCGTCAGCGAAGCCCAGGAGATGGCCGACTGGGGCATCGAGTTCCAAAAGCCCAAAATCAAGGTCGACGCCCTGCGTGCCCGCAAGCAGAAGGTCATCGAGATGCTCACGGGCGGTTTGAAGCAGCTCGCCAAACAGCGCAAAGTGCGCGTAGTCCAGGCCCGCGGCGTCTTCGAGAACTCGCAAACCCTCCGCCTCGAAGGGGGCGATCAGACGACCCGCGCCGACGACTCGCTCACGTTTGACTACTGTATCCTGGCCACCGGAAGCGTCCCAGCCAGAATTCCAGCCTTCGACTTGAAGAGCGATCGCGTGATGGATTCGACAGGCGCGCTGGATCTGCCCGACGTGCCGGAAAGCCTGCTCGTCGTCGGCGGCGGCTACATCGGGCTGGAAATGGGCACCGTCTACGCCGAAATCGGCAGTAAGGTCAGCGTCGTCGAATTGACGCCCGGTTTGCTGCCGGGGGCCGACCGCGATCTGGTCAAACCGCTGCACAAGCGGCTGGAAAAGCACTTCGCGGGCATCTACCTGAACACGAAGGTCAAGTCTCTCGTCGACAAGCAAGAGGCCATCGAGGTGACGTTCGAAACGGCCGACGGCGAGCGCAAGGAACAGTTCAGCCGGGTACTGGTGTCGGTCGGCCGCAAGCCCAACAGCGCGGGCCTCGGTCTGGAGAAAACCGCGGTCAAGGTCGACCAGCGTGGCTTCGTGCAAGTCGATCGACAGCAGCGGACCGCCGATCCGCACATCCTTGCCATCGGCGACGTGGCCGGCGAACCGATGCTGGCTCACAAGGCAAGCCACGAGGGAAAGGTGGCGGCCGAAGTGATTCACGGGGCGAATATTGCTTTCCAGCCGCTGGCCATTCCGGCCGTGGTCTTTACCGACCCGGAAATCGCCTGGGCCGGTGTCACCGAAGAACAAGCCACCCGCGACCAGCGCGAGGTGGAGATCGCCCGCTACCCGTGGGCAGCCAGCGGCCGGGCCGTTTCGCTGGGGCGCACCGAGGGGATGACCAAGCTCATTTTCGAGCCCGAGACGGAACGCCTACTTGGCATCGGCATCGTCGGCCCGAACGCCGGCGACCTGATCTCCGAGGGAGCACTGGCCATCGAAATGGGCTGCACCGCCCGCGACCTGGCGGAGGTGATCCATCCGCACCCCACGCTGAGCGAAACGCTGTGCTTCGCCGCCGAGACCCAACTCGGCTTCGCCACGGAAATCTACAAGCCCAAACGGTAGCGAGTCGCCGGGGAGGCCTCGCGTTAGCCCACAAGAAGACAGCTCGCCGAATGGGGAGAGGGAGTCCACGTGCCCCTCGAGGCCATCGATCGACTGCACGCCGACCTGCCACGGGGCGGACCTGGCAGCGAAGAGTGCACGCTTCGGGCGCTCAGCGAACTTCCTGCGATGCGGTCGTCGCCGACCGTGCTGGATCTCGGTTGCGGAACGGGGCCGCAGACGCTAGTGCTCGCCAAAAGCCTCGGCGTCAAGGTGGTGGCTATTGACCTGCACCACCCGTCGCTCGAGCGACTCGAAGCGACTGCCAGAGAACACGGCCTCGACCATTTGATCGAAACGCGGTGTGTCGACTTCTCCCAACTCGATGTGATGGCGGGCAGCGTGGACCTCATCTGGTCGGAAGGGGCCGCCTACGTCCTTGGATTTGAGGAGGCGCTCAACCGCTGGCGAGACCTACTCGCGCCCGACGGTTCGATGGCCGTTTCGGAGTGCTCATGGCTGATCGATTCACCGCCCGCCGAAGTGCGTCAGTTCTGGGATTCGGCCTACCCGGCGATGCGCAGTGTCGCCGAAAACGAGCGGCGAGCCGAACGCGCCGGCCTGCGGGTACTCGGACGATTCGTTCTGCCCGAAGCGGCGTGGGACGAGTATTACGTGCCGCTCGCTGACAAGATTGTCCGGTCGCGGTCCGCCGCCGATCGAGAAATGGCCGCCGTGCTCGACGCTGCCGAGCGGGAAATCGACGTCTTCCGACGCCACGGCGCCTCGTTCGGATATGTGTTTTACTTGCTGCAAGCTTCTGGATAGCCTGCCCATGCGGTGCCGTGCGGGATTCAACCTTACAGCCCGTGCTTTTCCAGCTTCTCTTTGAGTGCCTCAGCCGTAAAGGGCTTGACGAGGTAGTCGGAAACACCCGATTTGATGGCCTCGACAACGCGGCCCCGTTCCGCCTCGGTGGTGACCATTAGGATCGGCACGGCCTTGTCTTGCGCACGAATTTCCTGGACGACTTCCAGTCCGGATTTTTTAGGCATGTTCCAGTCGGTGAGCACTAGACGGAACTGGCCGGGCACGAATTTTTCGACGGCCTCCGCACCGTCACCCGCTTCGACGACCTGGTCCGCCCCAAGCGAAAGCAGCGACCGCAGGATGATCTTGCGCATGGTACTGGAATCGTCGGCCACAAGAATTGCCTGGCTCATGATTTCTTCCTCCTCGTTCTAACTCAGTTGTGATTAAGGTTCGGTCCCGTGCCGTCTGCCCCTTCGGTTTCCAGGCCCACTTCGAGCGTCATCGGCCCCCACGGCGTGTCAAACAGAATGCAGATGGGCGGCACACGCGAGGCGAAATTGATCGAGTGAGAGCGGCCGGTGACGATGCTAGGCAGTCCGATCGACATCTCCAGGTGCGAGAGGGCCGTTTTGGCCCCTCCGGCGATCATGTTTGTCAGTTCCCCCACAGCGTCGACCACATCGGGGTTGATCTCCTCGACGTGAGTGCCGAGCAGCGTTTCCACGACTTTGAAGGCCACCGGCGCCGAGACGCTCAGCACCACGGCGCCGGTCGCCTTGCCCGAGAGGCCGATCACGCCCGAAACCTCGTAGGTGGGCGCGTGTGTTTTCTTTAACGACAGGAGGCGTCGCTCAATGTTGCAGTTGAGCACCGTTTTGAACACGGTGCTGGCGGCTTCGACAAACGGATTGATGTAGGCCACGTCCACGGTGAGTTTCTCCTTGGGCCGTTCTCTCGGCGCTCCGGCGACCTCCGACTTCGACTCCGAGCCGGACTTAAAAGCTTCTCAAGCGATAACATCCCGATCCGTCGAAGTCGACGCGCACGAAGGCATCGTCCAGGTTGAGCGTCGTCTCCGCTCCACCCAGGAACAGATAGCCGTCGGGGCGCAGAATCCTCCGCACCTTAGCCAGGATCCGCCGTTTGGTCTCCACGTCGAAATAAATCAACACGTTGCGCAGGAACACCACGTCTGTCTCCGGCAGGTTCGGCCACGGTTCTATCAGGTTGAGCAGCTTGAACTCGATCATCGATCGTAGCTCATCCTTCACCTGCCATTCGGTGCCCTGCTTCTGGAAATACTTGACGAGCAGGTGGGCCGGCAGGCCGCGATTCACCTCGAATTGGTTGTAACGCCCGAGTTTGGCCCGCTCGAGCACGTTCGTCGCCAGATCGGTGGCCTGGATTCGCGTCGTCCACCCGGCCGGCACAACCGCCGGATCACGCATAATCATGGCGATGCTGTACGGTTCCTGGCCGGTCGAGCAGGCCGCGCACCAAACGCTCAGGCGGCGCTCCGCTCGGCGCTGGGCGACAAGAGCCGGAAAGACCATCTTTCGCAAAGCTTCGAACGGTTTCAGATCGCGGAAGAAGGATGTCTCGTTGGTGGTCATCGCTTCCACGACCTTGGTGTGCCAACTGCTCGTGCGGTCGCGGCGCATGTGCTCCATGATCTCGCGCGCCGACCGCAGACCGTCGGCACGAGCCAGCGTCTGCAGCCGTGTTTCGATCAGGTAGTGCTTGTCTTCTTCCAGCACGATGGCCGCGCGATCGCGCACCAGCGTTCGCACGTAGTCGAAATCGGCAGATGTCAGTTCCGTGGGCTTCATGTCGATGTTCTCGTGCCGGTGGCCTCGGCGATTGGATTCAAACGGTGGCGGGGGTGCGGCGTTCGGCGGTCACGCGTCGGACGATCTCACCGGCGATCTGGTCCAGCGGCAGAATCCGGTCCGCCAGGCCGGCGCGGGCCACAAAACCCGGCATGCCCCAGACGACGCTGGTGGCCTCGTCCTGGACGACCACCTGTCCGCCCGCCTCGCGTATCAGTTCGCATCCTCGCAACCCGTCCTGCCCCATGCCGGTAAGCACCACCCCCAGCACGCCCGCCCCGTAGACCTGAACGGCCGAGCGGAATAATACATCCACGGCCGGACGGCAGGAGTTTTCGGGCGGTCCCTGGTGGGTTTGCAGCACCGGGCGCAGTGAGCGGCGTTGAACCTCCAGGTGGTAGTCACCCGGGGCCAGGTAGGCGTGCCCCACGTCCACCACGTCGCCTGGCGCGGCTTCCTTGACAGCAATTTCTGATTTGGCGTCGAGGCGCTCCGACAGTGAGCGCGTGAACACGGGGGGCATGTGCTGAACGATCAAGACCGGCACGGGAAGATCGGCCGGCAATTCGGGTATCAGTGCCGCCAGGGCGTTGGGGCCGCCGGTCGAGCAGCCGATGACCAGCAGGTCG
>DASZPH010000007.1:0-105386 GCA_035550375.1 Pirellulales bacterium
TCCTTCACCTGCTGAGCCAACTCCACGAACGCTTCGTTCTCCACCCGCGAGCAACTCGGGCAACTGATGATGTTCAAGGTCGAAAGGCCGTAATCGACGACGCTGCGGACGCGGCCGGCCGCGATGTCGGCCAGAATCTGCCGGCCGGCGGCGATCTCTTCGGGCTTGCGCGGGTTGGGCACCGTCAGCGAGACGCGGATCGTGTCGCCGATGCCGCGGCTAATCAACTGCTCGAAGGCGATGCGGGTCTTGATGATGCCGTCGGGCGGGATGCCCGCCTCGGTCACCCCCAGGTGCAGCGGCACGTCGGAGCGCTCCTCGGCAAACCGCCGGTTGACCTCGACGACTTTTTTGGGATCGGAGTCCTTGAGCGAGACGCAGTAGCGCGTGAAGCCGATGGAATCCAGAAACTCGCAGTGTTCCAGGGCGCTTTCGAGCATGGGCGTGATC
This sequence comes from Pirellulales bacterium, assembly GCA_035550375.1. Lineage (GTDB taxonomy): Bacteria > Planctomycetota > Planctomycetia > Pirellulales > JAICIG01 > DASSFG01. The sequence continues at coordinate 451 of DASZPH010000007.1, forward strand.
GAATCGTCGGCCGCGTACTTTTCGCGCTTGGCCGGATCGACCGAGCCGCAGTTAACCCCCACGCGGATGGCACAGTCGTTCTCCCCCGCCACGCCGGCCAGAAAGCGGACTTTGTCCTGCCACGGCTTGGTGCGCTCGTGGTGATAAAGGTGGCCCGGGTTGTAGCGCACCTTGTTGACGTGCGGAGCCACGAGCGTGGCCAGCCGGTAGTTTTCCTGCAGATCGACCGACAGGTTGGCCGTGGTCTGTTTGCGGATTTCGGCCAACGCTTCGGCGTCTTTGTTGCTGTCGACGGCGATCCGTACCACGTCGGCCCCGGCCTCGGCCAGGGCGTTAACCTGGGCCACGGTGGCGTCGATGTCCTGCGTGTGCGTGGCCGTCATGCTCTGAACGGCCACGGGGTAATCGCTGCCAATCGTGACCGAGCCGATGCGGACGGAACGGGTTGGATTGCGCGGAAGGCTCATTTCTTGCGGTGACTTGGGTTCGCGGTGGCAAACCGCCAAGTAATCGATTGGTTTTGTCGGTCCTTTGTTGCGGTTCATTCTACTCGACCAGCCGATTGCGATCCTACCCCATCCGTCTTGCTATTGCTGTATCCGGTTCAGGTCTGCATCTTGCGCTCCGTCGTTTAACTGGGAGCCATCCGCGACCGCGGGGACGGCGCCGAATGCAGGCCCGACAGTACAATTCGGCCCAGTCGGCAGCTCCAACCTCGCGGTCGCCGATGGCTCCCAGTTAAAATTAAACGATGATGCACGTCAAACTCGAAACTCCCGAACTGAACACGGCACTAGCGAGCGCGTAACTCGGGACGAGTGCGCGAGTCCCGCCGATCCCGCCGCATCTTTTGCGGGCATGGGCGGCGACAACGAGTCACCGCTTGCACAGTGCTTCGACAAAGAAGAAATCGCCCCACATCACCGATTCGTCGACCCCCAGTCTCTTTCGCGTGTGGTAGACGCCGTGCTTGAGCACCCCCTCCCAACCAGGCGTGTCGATCGCCAGGTAGTCCGGCTCGGCTAGGCGGTCGAGCATGGCAACGGCCGTCCGGCGGTAGGCCTGGGCCTTGCCTTCTGATTTCGTCTGGCGTGCGAGGTCGAGCAGCCCGCTGGCGGCGATGGCCGCGGCCGAGCTGTCTTTTTGCGGTCCCCAAGGCAAAGGCTGCGAGAGGTCGGCACGAAAATCCCAGTAAGGAATACCGTCGGCGGGGAGGTTTTTTAACCAGAAATCGGCGTTCCGCTCGGCGACTTCCAGGAACTCGGCGTCGCCCGTGAGCTCGTAGACCTGGCTGAATCCGTAGAGCGACCAGGCGAGTCCACGCGCCCAGGCGCTGTCGGGTCGCCAACCCTGATGGGTTGCTTCCCGCAAGAACCGGCCGGTGACGAGGTCAAAAATCCCTTCGTGGGCGGTTGAGCCGTCGGGCCGTACCAGGCGGTCGCGCGTGGAGCGCGAGTGGGCCAGGCCGATCTGTTTGAGCTGGTAATTTCTGCTCAATTTGGCGGCGTAAAAAATAAGCGGCACGTTCATCATGATGTCGATAAACAGCGACTCCGGTCCGACGAACGAGCGCAAGTACTGGCCGGCCGGCATGAAACGCTGAGAAAGGGTTTCGCCAGCCTGGATGAGCACCTGCCGCAGAGACGGCTCGCCGGTGAGCTGGTACCAGGGCCGATACGAGTTGAGGAAAATAAACCCGAGGTCGTGTACGTCGCGGTCGAACTGTCGGTGCTCGAGCAGCCGCGAATAGTGTTCAGCCCGCTCGCGCCAGGCCGGGTCGCCGGTCTGCTCAAAAAATCTCCACAGCGTGCCGGCGAAGAAACCGCCCGTCCAGTCGGTCCACAGCTCGCCCGAATGATGCCAGCGCCCCCCGACCGTGTAGATGGGAAAGTAATCGGGGGTGCGCTCGATCGTGGCAAGAACCTGGCGTTGGGCAAATTGCAGGGCGCGTGCGTAGCGGTTTGAAGTGAGCGTCATGGCGTCGTCCTGAGCGGCGTTTCCATTCCCCTCAACCTAACCCCTCTCGCAACGTGTCCAAAGGGACGAGGGGAGCGCAAGGGTGGACTTTTGGCGAAACGCATGATGCAATAATCCATGACCCAGGAAACGACTGGGCGAACGGCGACTGGCTCGCAAGGAAAATCAGGCATGCTGAAAGGCGTTTGTTGGGGAGTGAGTTGGCTGGCGCTGGCCGCAATGGCGACACCCGCGTTGGCGATCGATTTCAATCGTGACATCCGGCCCATCCTGTCCAACAACTGTTTTAAGTGCCACGGACCGGACGCCGCCGAACGGAAAGCCGGTCTGCGGCTCGACGCGCAAGAATACGCCTTCAAACCGAGCCAGTCGGGACCGCCGGCTATCGTCCCCGGCAAGCCGGATGAGAGCGAGTTCGTTCGCCGCATATTCGCGGCCGACGATGAACAAATGCCGCCCGCCGACAGCAACAAGCGGCTGAGCGACAGTGAGAAGACCATCCTCAGGGAGTGGATTGCGGCCGGCGCACCGTGGCAGGAACACTGGTCCTTCGTCGCGCCCAGGCGGCCGTCCACCCCCGCCGTCTCGACCGACAAGGCGGCGTGGCCTCGCAACCCGATCGACCATTTTATTTTGGAGCGGCTCGAGGCCGAGAAGCTTTCTCCGTCGCCCGAAGCCGACCGGCCGACGCTCATCCGACGGCTGTCTCTCGACCTAACCGGTCTGCCGCCCACGCCGGAAGAAGTCGATCGGTTTGTCAACGACGCCGGCGGCGACGCTTATGAAAGGCTGGTGGAGCGGTTGTTGCAGTCGCCCCGTTACGGCGAGCGGCTGGCGCAGGAGTGGCTCGACGCGGCCCGCTTTGCCGACACCAACGGCTACCACATCGACAACGGCCGTGACATGTCGCTCTGGCGGGAGTGGGTGATCGCCAGCTACAACGCCAACCTGCCCTTCGACCGGTTCACCGTCGAGCAGCTTGCCGGCGACCTGCTCCCCGATCCAACCGTCGATCAATTGATCGCTAGCGGCTTCAACCGCAACCACATGATTAATTTCGAGGGGGGCGCGATTCCCGAAGAGTACCACACGGCCTACATCGTCGACCGCGTAAACACCACGAGCACGGTCTGGCTCGGGCTGACGGTCGCCTGCACCCAGTGCCACGATCACAAGTACGACCCGCTTACGCAGAAGGAGTTTTATCAGCTCTACGCTTTCTTCCACAATGTGCCCGAAAATGGCCTGGACGGCCGGCAGGGAAATTCGGAGCCCCTCGTCAAAGCCCCGTCACGCGAGCAGCAGGCGAGGCTCGATGAGCTCACCAGCGCCATCGCCGCCCTGGAGCACGAGCTCGACGAACCGATCGGTGAAGTCGACGCAGCCCAGCTCGACTGGGAGCGCGAGGCGAAGGCGGCAAGCAAGCCGGACGACAAGATACCGCAAGCCGTGCGAGACGCCTTGGCGGTGGCGGCCGAGTCTCGCGACGATAACCAGAGGGGGGCGATCCGGCGTTATTTCCGCCGGCACAAAAGCGACTTGAAACCGCGGTTCGACACCCTGGATAAGCTCAAGGCGGAGCAGGGGCAACTGGACAAGGCCGTTCCCACGGCCATGGTCATGCGAGAAATGCCCTCACCGCGAGAGACTTTCTTGCTCGTGCGCGGACAGTACGACAAACGGGGCGAAAAGGTGTCGCCCAGCGTACCCGCCTGCTTGCCGCCCTTGGCCGACGGGAGCCCGGCGAATCGGCTGGGACTGGCGCGGTGGCTCGTTGATCCAGCTCACCCGCTGACGTCCCGGGTGATCGTCAATCGATACTGGCAGATGCTGTTCGGCACGGGCTTGGTGAAGACGTCCGAAGATTTCGGTTCGCAGGGGGAGCGGCCGAGCCACCCCGAATTGCTCGACTGGCTGGCGGTTGAATTCCGCGAGAGCGGCTGGGACGTGAAACACCTGATGCGGTTGATGGTCACTTCGGCCACTTATCGGCAGGCCTCGGCGGCGACGCCCGACCTGCTGGCCCAAGATCCTGAAAACCGGCTGCTCGCCCGCATGAGCCGCTTGCGTCTGCCGGCCGAAGCCATTCGCGACCAGGCGCTGGCCGCAGCCGGCCTTCTGGATGGGCGGATCGGCGGGCCGAGCGTGTCGCCCTACCAGCCTGCCGGGTTGTGGGAAGAGCTGATGTCTCGCGAGGACGGCAAAAACTGGACGGCCCAGGTTTACCTCCAGAGCCACGGTGCGGACCTTTACCGTCGGACGATGTACACTTTCTGGAAACGGACCAGCCCGCCACCGACCCTTTCGACGTTCGACGCGCCCGACCGCGAAGTCTGCACCGTGCGGCGAGCCCGGACCAACACCCCCTTGCAGGCCCTGATTTTGATGAACGACCCGACCTACGTCGAGGCGGGTCGGAAACTGGCAGAACGGGTGCTGTCCGAGCCCCTCCCGATCGACGAACGGCTGGCGACAGTGTTTCGGCTGGTGGTTGCTCGGCCGCCCACTGAGCGAGAGAGACACGTGCTGCGGCGAATGCTCGAAGAGCAGCTTGCCGCTTTTCGTAACGACTCGGACGCGATCGAGAAGCTTTTGTCCGTAGGAGAATCGCCGCGAGACGAGCGATTTGAGCCAGTGGAATTGGCCGCCTGGGCGACTGTGGCCAGCGTGATCTTGAACCTGGATGAAGCGGTAACGCGAAACTGAGAAAAGTATCGTAGTAGGCACACTCCCGTGTGCCGTTGAACTTTGGGCGAGTGGATTATCCACCCGTAAGCGGCGACGGCACGACAGAGCGAGAGCGTGCCTGCTGCCGTGGTGGGGCTCGCCTCGTCCGAACACGCCGGTTATGCGACGCCTGGGAAAAGCAGCCGCAAAGGGAAGCAAGAAAAACCGAAGGTCGGCAAGAAGACGAAAGAAGGTGGATGACGGGATGACCCTGCAAAACGATGTCACTCAGCTCTTAAATCGCCGGCACTTCTTCGGCCGCACCGCCACCGGCATCGGCACGGCGGCGCTGGCTTCGCTCCTCAACGAGCGGCCGTTGGCGGCTGGTCTCGATTCCGGCGCCAAGCCGCGCGGCACTCTCGATGCCTTCCACTTCGCTCCCAAGGCGAAGCACGTGATCTACCTCTTTATGTCGGGTGGACCGTCGCACATCGACCTTTTCGATTACAAGCCGGCGCTCAAAGAGCACCACGGCGAAGAATTGCCGGGCAGCGTGCGCATGGGCCAGCGGATCACCGGGATGACGGCCGGCCAAAAGTCGTTTCCCTGCGTGGCACCGATGTTCGAGTTTCAGCAGCACGGCCAATGCGGGGCCTGGGTGAGCGAGTTGCTGCCGAACGTGGCCGGCGTCGTCGACGACCTGGCAATCGTCAAATCGGTGCACACCGAGGCCATCAACCACGATCCGGCTACGACCTACATCATGACGGGCGCCCAGCAGCCCGGCCGGCCGAGCCTTGGCGGCTGGCTGAGCTACGGCATCGGCAGCGAGAACGACAACCTGCCCGCCTTTATCGTCATGATCTCGCAAGGGAGCGGCAACAAGACAGACCAGCCGATCTTCTCACGGCTGTGGGGAAGCGGCTTCTTGCCGACTCAACATCAGGGAGTGCGGCTGCACTCGGGACACGACCCGGTTCTCTACCTGTCCGATCCTCCGGGGATCGACCGGGCCACGCGCCGCCGAATGCTCGACGGGGTCGGCGAGTTGAACCGCCTGGCGGTCGAGTCGTTCGGCGACCCGGAGATCAACACCCGCATCGCCCAATACGAGATGGCGTTTCGCATGCAGGCGTCGGTGCCGGAGCTCACCGATCTCTCGCAAGAGACGCAGGAAACGATCGACGCCTACGGCATCGACGACAAAGGGACGGACGGCGGCTTCGCCCGCAACTGCCTGCTCGCGCGGCGGATGGTGGAGCGCGGCGTGCGGTTCGTGCAACTGATGCACCGCGGCTGGGACCAGCACAGCAGCCTGCCGACGCAAATCCGCGGCCAGTGCCGCGACGTCGACCGCCCCAGCGCGGCGCTGGTGGCCGATCTCAAAGCCCGCGGACTGCTCGACGAGACGCTCGTGATCTGGGGGGGCGAGTTCGGCCGTACCGTCTACAGCCAGGGTCAATTAACCAAAGACAACTACGGCCGCGACCATCACGGCCGCTGCTTTACGCTCTGGCTGGCGGGGGGCGGCATCAAACCGGGGGGCAGCTACGGCGAGACCGACGATTTCTGCTACAACGTCGTGCGCGACGGCGTTCACATCCACGATCTCAACGCCACAGTGCTCCACTGCCTGGGTATCGATCACACGCGTCTGACGTTCCGCTTCCAGGGGCGAGATTTCCGCCTGACCGACGTACACGGGAACGTGGTCGCGGGACTGCTCGCCTAACATACGAGGGAAGGCCGCCCTACAGGCGGATCTTGCCGCCAGGAGGAACGACGCAGGGCTCGGCCTTGGTTTCGCTGCGGACGCGCTGGGCCCACGCTTCGGCATCCTGGGAAATCGCCGGCCAGGTGTTGTAGTGCGATGGGGCGACGCGCTTCGACTCAATCAGCTTGATCGCCTCGATCGAGTCGTCCGGGCCCATCGTGAACAGGTCTCCGATCGGCAGCACGGCCAGATCGATCTTCGCCGCGCCGATGAGTTTCATGTCGTAAAACAACCCGGTGTCGCAGGCGAAGTAGATCTTGCCGTCGGCCAAAGTCAGGAGAAACCCGGAGGGATTTCCGCCGTTGGAACCATCGGGCAAGGCCGAGCTGTGATGTGCCAGCGTCAGCTTCACACGGCCCCACGGGTGATCTGAACCGCCGCCCAGGTTGTGGGCCAAGGTCTTCGTCACGCCCTGCCCGGCCAGCCACTGGCAAATCTCAAAGTTGGAGATGACGGTCGCATCCGTACGACGGGCGAGGCGCACGCAGTCGGAAACATGGTCGGCGTGGCCGTGCGAGACGAGGATGAAATCGGGCGAAACCTGTTCGGGCTTAACCGGCGAGGTGGGGGAATCGTCAAGAAACGGATCCACCAGCAGCGTGTGCCCGCCGGTACGAACGAGCCAGGTTCCGTGTCCCAGCCAAGTGAGTTCCGTCATGGCGTGCCCTGATAAGCCGTCTCAGCAGTTCCCGCCGGCCACGACTTCCCGCCGGTCACGCGGAATTCGAGGGGGAACTGTGGTTTCGCATCTTCTGGCGTGCCCGGCTGAGGGTGGGACCGACGCTGTTTTCGGCGATGCCGGTCGCCGTGCTGATCTCCTGGTAGGTCTTTCCTTCCAGGTGGTACATGCGGACGATGGTCGCTTCCTGACCGTCCAGCTTGCCAAGCAGCCTCTCGACCTCTTCGCGGTCGCTGACCCGCTGCTCGGTTTGCGCGCCGTCGCCCCCGATGACGCGGGCCGACGGAATACCAGCCGGGATGGCGCCTTTACTCGATCCGTTTCCTGAGTTGCGGCGCAACAATTCACGCACCACCACCCGGCGAGCGACCACGGTTAGATACGTCGCCAGGCTGCTTTGGCCCCGGAAATGGCGCAACACGGCAAAGTCGTCGCGAACGATGGCCAAAAAGACCTCGGCGCAAAGGTCCTCACGATCCTGCGAAGAAAGCCGCATCGAGCGGCACTGGGCCGAATGGTTGGTCACGTGCACGACCAGACCGATGAAGCGATCGACGAAATCCTCCCAGGCCCGCGGCGCTCGAGCCAGGCAGCGTTCGAGGAGACTTCGGTCGATTTCAGAGAGAGCCACGACGCACTACCTGAGCTAGCGGCGGCTAAAGTCGGGGCCAATCCTTGCCTTCTATACCCACAGCCTTCGATACCACGATCTCGTGAAGGAGTCGAGGTAAATCGGGCCACGCAATGCCTGTGCCGAATGCCTGTGCCGAACCCTCAACCTCCTGATTTTACGACCCGCCAGAAATCGGGGCAAGTCCGACGCGGCGAAAACCGATTTTCTTGCACGGTGGTGCGCAGCTTGACCGGTATCCGGGGGAGTTTTAGAGTCAGGGGGTCGTCCCACGTCCTGTCGCTGCCGGCACTTGACACTCCTGTGCCCGGCGATTTGAATACCGCTTTCTTTGTCGTTTTATGTGAAAGGAGATTGCTGTCGATGACCCACGTCGTTGCCGAACCTTGTTTTGGCTGCAAGTACACGGATTGCGTGGTAGTCTGCCCGGTGGAATGCTTTTATGAAGGCGAGAAGATGCTCTACATCCACCCGGACGAGTGCATCGACTGCGAAGCCTGCGTGCCCGAGTGTCCCGTGGAAGCCATCTTCCACGAAGACAATCTTCCGGAAGAGTGGAAGGAATTCACGGCCTTGAACGCCGAAATGGCGCCGCAGTGCGAAGTGATCACTGAGAAGAAAGAGCCGCTGGCGGGCGCGGAGTAAATTCTAGCTGCGCTGTTTCTGGGCACTTGCCTTCGCCTCTCCGACCCCGGTCGTCAGAATCTTCCTGACTGGAGACGACAATGGGGCACACAATCGAAAAATGCGCGCGGCTTCGCTGCTCACACGCGGTTGAACTCGCTTCCGCTTGGCGATCATCGCGGAACGGCCGAAGGGGCACGAGGCCGGCGGGGCGCTTCGAAAGCAGCCGCTACGCGCTCGTCGTCGCGTCAGGCGTTCATGTCGCTCTGGCGAGGGCCGTGTTGCCAGATGAGGGCGGGGAAGAACGGCCGAGCGCCAACGAGGGCCGGGAGCGCCTTTCCGCGAGCAAGCCTCTACGACTCAACTGAGCCGGCGCCATTCTTTCGTTGAGGCGCCCGTCGCCCGGCAGCAAGTAACGGCGACGCGAGCCCGACGCCGGGCGTGATCGCGTCGCTACTTCAGATCGACCGACCAGTATGCGTTGTCGAGGAAGGTCTTCCAGCTTTCGTACTTGGGGTTGCCGAGCTTGATCGACAACAGCGGACTGCGCTTGGGCCGCACCGGAGGCCGGACGAGTTGCATGTTGGCCTCGTGCGGAGTACGGCCCCCTTTCTTGACGTTGCACTTAACGCAACTGCACACGATGTTCTCCCAGCTCGTCTCACCGCCTCGGCTGCGGGGGATCACGTGGTCGAGACTGAGCTCGCTCGTGGGAAATCGCCGGCCGCAGTACTGGCAGCGGTTGGCGTCGCGGGCAAAGATGTTGCGGCGATTAAAGCGGATGGTCTGTTTCGGCAGCCGATCGTAAAACAAAAGCCGGATGACGCGCGGAACCTTGATCTCGAAGTTGACGGCGCGGATCCAATCGTCGTGGGGGGTTTTGAAGCGGGCCTTCAGCTCGCTGATTTCACGCCAGGAGTCGAAGTTGTAGTTGGCGTACTGCCCCTGCTCAATGTGCACGACCTCGGCTAGCTCGCGGCACAAAAGGGCGAATGCCCGACGCACGCTCACTACATGCACCGCCATGTAGAAGCGGTTGAGAACCAGTACGCTGGCGGAGAGAGCCTCCGTCGCCGCGGCCGACATACACTGTTCTCCCGAAGTCATCCATCGAAATCCACCTCGACCGCCGAAGCGACGTGCGAAGCGGCAATCTTTGCCGAACGACCCCGTTTGATTTTAACCGCAGTTTTTGACTCCGACCAGATCCGGGCCAGGGGGCCGGCCAAGAATTTGCCAAACATGGCTTGCGACGCTTTGCGAATCGGCATTAGTATGAATTTCGGTGCTGCGTGGCCGGCGTTGGAGGCGCGGCAAGTTCCCTCTACATCGGGAAGGCGACCCATGATTCAGTATTCGTGTGATTTTTGTAAGCGACCGCTCGATCCGCAGGACGACCTGCGCTACGTGGTGAAGATGGAGGTTTACGCCGCCCTCGATCCGGTCGAGATGGACGACGACACCGACAACCTGCAGGAGATTCACGAAATCCTGGAGCGCATGGAAGACACCACCAACGACCGTGTCGGCGACGACGTCTATCAGCAGCTACGCTTCGATCTTTGCCCGGAGTGCCGCAAGAAGTTCTTGAAGAACCCGCTGGGCCGAAAGCTGGTCGAGCAGTTTCACTTTAGCCCAAACTGAGGCTCCCAACCCGAGGGGCCCACTGAGGGGCGTCGTTCGCCGCGTTCGAGTTTCTCTGCCTCAAACCTTCTTGCGAATCTCATAGAGGTCAACGGTGTGGCAAACCGAGCCGTTATCGTACGGCGCCGGAAGCACCCGTTCGACCGTCAGCCCTCGGGCGCGACATTCTTCCTGAAAGGGGCCTGAGCCGCGCCGACCCGGATCGGCAACGAGCGCCAGCCCTTCAGCCGCTAGCGTCCGGTCGATGGCCGAAGCGATGAGCGCCGGATAGGCCTTTTCGTAGAGCACGTCGGCCGCCGCCACGACGTTGAACGTGCTCAGATCATCAGGAAACCGCCGCCAGTCGACCAACCGCAGGGCGGCTGGGCGAAGATCGTTGCGGGCCAGGTTGACCTGCGTGAACTCGAGTGCTTCCGGGTAGTAGTCGGTGCCCAGCACCTCGAACCCTCGAGCGGAGGCCGCGGCGCAAACGTAGCCGACTCCGCAGCCCAACTCCAGCAGCCGCTGGCCCGACCCCGTCAGCCGGGCAATTCGCTCGGCGAGACAGAGGGCTGAGGGCCATACGTCGGCCCAATAGGGAAGCCGTTCGTCGCGGTTGAACTCCTCCTCATTGATCAGCTCGTCCGGGCTGCGTGGCTTAAGCAGGCTAAGAGGCCGACCCGCGACGTCGAATGTTTGCTCGACGACCGTAAACCGCCCTCGGAGCGATTCGGCCAGGAGTCGCCAGTCGCTCACAAACGATTCCCTCAGGACCGTGCGGGCAATCTGCAACCTTGAACTGGCCGCCGTCATTCACCGAAGAGGAGCTTTGCCACGGCCGCCAGCCCGATAATCATCAGCGCCGTCAGAGCAAAAATAGCCAGAAAAGATTCCACCAACATACGGATTGCTTTCTGCCTGTTTTGAGGAGGGTTTCGGACAAGTATAAAAGGAAGGGATCGGCTGTCCAGGCGGTTGGCTCATGAACAGTACACAGAGAGCGGTTGTCGCGGGCAAGCGCGGCGACGAACCCTCCCCATTACCGACGACTAGCCATTGCTACCTTTCAGCCACCCGCACGGCGGGGCACAAACATATCACTACAGAAGTGCGGTAGTGGCTGCAAAGCTTTGAGTCACTACCCGAAGTGCGCCATCGTTGGCTGTACGCCATGCGAACGGTTACAATCAATGGAAACATCCTGTCGGCCGTTCCGGCCGGCTAAATCGGGGAGTTCGCCGCCATGTCGATCGACCGCCCTGTCTTGGTCTTGTTGCTCGTTGCCCTTGCAGTTCGTCCCGTGTGGGCCGACGAAGACGCCCCGCCGTCGCCCGCGCAGATGGCCGCCCGCATCGATCAACTGCTTGACGAGCGGCTGCGCGAAGCGGGCGCCCACGGGGCCGAGCCGGCGACCGACGCCGAGCTGCTGCGCCGCGCCAGCCTCGACCTCAACGGCGTCATTCCGTCCGGTTCGGAGGTGGCGGCCTTTGTGGCCGACACGTCCGGCGACAAACGCGCCAAGCTTATCGACCGGCTGCTGGCGAACCCCCGCTACAGCACTCACTTGGCTCAGGTCTGGAGCAAGATGCTCCTTCCGGCCGAGGCGCAGAACGAACGCCCGGCGGAGGTCGCGGGGTTCACGGCCTGGCTGCGACGGCGGTTTGCCGAGAACATTCGCTACGACGTCGTGGTGGCCGATCTGCTCACCACCACCGGCAGCTCCAACCGCGGCGGCGCGGCTCTGTTCTACACGGCCGCCGGCCGCAAGCCCGAAGAGCTTGCCGCCAGCACGTCGCGCATCCTGCTGGGCGTGCAGATCCACTGCGCTCAATGCCACCACCATCCCTTCGACCACTGGCGGCAGGAAGACTTCTGGTCGTTCGCCGCCTTCTTTGCCCGCGTGCAACAAGCCCCCGGGAGCCAGCCCCCGGACGTCCAGCTCGTCGACGCCGTGGCCGGCGAGGTGATGCTCCCGGGAACGACGCAGGTGGTGCCGCCCAAGTACCTGGGAGCCGACCCGCCGCGCGAAGACGCCGACGTAAACCGCCGCCGCCAGTTGGCGATCTGGCTGGTGTCGCGAGACAACCCCTACTTCGCTCAAGTGGCGGTGAACCGCGTCTGGGCCCTTTTGTTCGGCCGCGGGCTCGTGCACCCCGTGGACGATTTCGGCAAACACAATCCGGCCAGCCATCCGCAGTTGCTGGCGGAACTGGCCGACTACTTTGCCGACAGCGGCTACGACCTGAAGAGCGTGTTCCGCGTCGTCGGCCAGACGCGGGCCTACCAGCGGTCGAGCCACTGGTCGAGCGAGGGCCCCGCCCCTCCGCCGGAATTGTTCGGCCGGATGCAAGTCAAGACGCTCACACCCGAACAACTGTACGACTGCCTGGTCCGTGCCACTCGGCTGAGTTTGCCCGCCAACGCGCCCAGCGACCCGGGGCAGCCACCCATGCGCGACGCGCGGGCCCAGTTTGTTGCCCGGTTCAACATGGGCACGACCGAGCCCACGGAGTTCGTCGCCGGCATACCACAGATCATGGCTTTGATGAACGGCCCGCTCACGGCCGAGGCCACCGATCCTGCACAAGGCGGCCTGCTGCAAGCGCTCGACGCGCCGGTCTTTGACGACGGCGAGCGAGTCGACTCGCTCTTTTTGAGCGTCTTGTCTCGCGAGCCGACGGCGGAGGAACGAAGCCGGCTTGTCGACTATGTTTCCCACGGGGGCGCCGCGGGTGATCGCCGCAAGGCGCTGGGCGACCTTCTCTGGGCGATGCTCAACAGTCCGGAATTTATCCTCAACCACTAACGGTGGACGATGAAGCTGGCACGGTGCCTCGCGTCTGGTGTGGTGTCGGTTGCCCTTTTGGCGATCCTTTGTACGGCCGTTGGTTGCAACCGCAGCGCCTCCACACCGCCGGCCGCCACGGCTGCGGCACCGCCTGATGTGACGGCCTCGGTTCCAGCCCCGCTACCGACCGATTCCACCGCGGCACCGGCCGCCGCAGACCTGCAACCGCCCGACGTGCCCGCCGACAGCGTCTCGAGCGAAGTGGTTGAAGAAACTCCCGAGCCCGATCAACCAGCCAAGGAACGGTCGACGGAACGGCTGGTCGTCTTTTTGCCCCGCGGTCCGCTCGTCGTCGAGATGCAGATGACGATCGACGGCGAACCGTTTCGAGCAGCCAGGGAAGAACTCGTCGACCACGCCCTGAAGCTGGCCGATCGAGACGGCGACGGCGAGGCAACCTGGTCGGAAGTCATGTCCGATCCGAAGCGCGTCTTCATGCAGCGTTACGACTTGTCGCTGAACGGGATCAATCGGAAGGAGTTTTTGAGGACCTACGATACAAACCAGAACCGGCTGGTCGATCGCGGCGAGGCGCGCCGCATCGTGGCCCGCGCCAAGAGCGCCGGAGCTTCTTTTTCGCTGGAAAGCTCGAGCGAGTACAGGCATTCGAACCAGCAGTCGATCGTGCGGACCATGCTCGACGCGAATGGTGACGAAGTGCTCGACGCCTCGGAGCTGGACGCGATCGAAGAATGCTTGCTGACGCGCGACGCCGACAACGACCATGCGCTCACCTGGTCAGAACTCGACGACTCGCTGGCTGGCGACGAGCAAGCCATGGCCTCCAGGCAAAACGCCTACCTCAATCAGCCGGCCGCCTTGATGCTGGGGGTGCACGCCGATTGGGACGGCATTGTCTACGCCCTCACCGATCTCTATTTGAGATATGGTGGGCCACTCGACGAGGCGTTTACCCTCACGCCTTCGCTGGCCGCGGCCCTCGACGAAGACGGAAACGGCGAGCTGACGTATGAAGAGATCTGCCGGTTGAACACGATCGAGCCGCACATCCTGCTCTCGGCCAATTTCGGCAAGCCGGGCGACAAGGTCGCGGGTGTTTCCGTGCTGCACCTGTCGAGCGAATTAGGCCCGGCCGACCGCGTCGTTGGGCACACGCCGCGCGGCCTGCTGTTGACGCTGGACGGCTACCGTTTGCAGATCGTCATCGACGACCGTGAGCCGACCGCCGCGGGCGAACCGTCGCCGGAGGAGCAACTCGCTTCACTCGACAAAGACAAAAATGGCTACCTGGAGAAGGAGGAACTCGCCGGCTTGACTCCTGACATGGCTCGGATGTTCGAGGAAGCCGACGCAAACAGCGACGGTAAGGTCTACGTCGATGAGCTGGCCGCATACCGCCGCCTGCAACGTGCCCCGCAGCTCAGCGCCATTCGAGCCGTGGCTGGCGACGACCAGGACGTGCTCTTTCCGCTGGTCGACGCCAACCGCGACGGCCGCCTGACGACCCGCGAACTGCGCGACGGGCGCAAGGCCCTGCTGACGGTCGATGCCGACGGTGACGGGCGAATTTCGCTGGAAGAACTCCCCGACGGGATGACGCTCTTGCTCACCCGCGGCCTGCCGTCAAGTATGTCGCCACGACGGAGTCTATTCGCCCCCCTGGCGGAACCGGCCAAGACCAGCGGTCCCGAGTGGTTCGTCCACATGGACGCCAATCGCGACCAGGAAGTCAGTCTCGACGAGTTCCCCGGTAGCCCCGACAAGTTCCGTTCCCTCGACCTGGACGGCGACGGGTTTCTCTCCGCCAGCGAAGGCGCCGTGGCAGGCGCGGCGAGGGATGAAAAATGACTCATTCCGGGGCCCGATGTTGACCGCCGGCCCGAACGGTCGAGCAGTTGAGCCGCGATTTTTGTCGGGGAACCGATCTGCCCATGTCGAGCGATGACGAACCGGTCCTGGTGTTGAAGGCGCCCCACCCGCCGTGGCTGACGTTTTTTGCGGCGATGAGCGGCCTCAGCATCACCGTGGGGTTTGTACTGGCCCTGATGCCGATCGCTCACTTCCTTCTCTGGCTGGCCTTGGGGTTTGCCGGCATCGTCGGTCTGGCGCTTGTAAGTTGCCTGTTGCCCAGTTCGGCGCTGATCCTGACGCCCGACGGGTTTGCCGTTCGAGTGGCTTCGCGGATGGCCTTCTATCCCTGGCGCGACATCGATTATTTCGCCGTGGCCGAACGACGCCTCGTCGCCTTTCGCCTGTTCGATAGCAGCGACAAGGTCTCGCCCGTCGTTCGGCAACTAACCGGTTTCGACGGCGCTTTGCCGGCTCAGTATGGGTCGTTGCCAGCCGAGTTACTGGCCCTACGGCTCAACGAGTGTTGCCGGCGGTTCGCCAGCAAGGATTGACGCCGCTTCGGTCGGGCTCGCGGTGCGCCGATTCCTAACCGATTGCTCATCAATTCCTGACGGATTCCTCTCAGCCACACTTCACAATGGCGCGACTTACCCGTTTAAGGACGAGCCAAACCGCCAGCCGTTGTTCCTGTTATGCCGACGTTTCTCTGGACCGAGGAGCGTGCGTCTCGTGGTGATGCGACGCGGTCTCGTGAGCGCGTCGACCTGCCGGTCGCGAGCGACGAAGCCGAGCGACGAGACTTTCATTCCGTGAAGACGGCGGCGGCCTACCAGGCGGCCGGCGGCAACTCCCCCGCGTTGAAGATCGCGGTTGTCATCCCTTGCTACCGCGTTCGAGCCCACATCCTGAGCGTGCTGGCGACCATCGGTCCGGAAGTGGACGCCATTTACGTGGTGGACGACGCTTGTCCGGAAGAGAGCGGAAAGTACGTCGAAGGCCGCTGCGATGATCCGCGAGTCAACGTGCTCTACCAGCCCGAGAATTCGGGCGTAGGCGGGGCGACGTTGGCCGGATTCGTTCGGGCCTGGTCCGACGGCGCCGACATCGTCGTCAAGCTCGACGGCGATGGCCAGATGGACGCCTCTCGCATCTCGGTGCTGGTTCGCCCCTTGGCGGAGGGACATGCCGACTACGCCAAGGCCAACCGCTTTTTTGCTCCCGAGTTGCTGGGCGAGATGCCCATGCTGCGGCTCTTGGGCAACTCGGCCCTTTCTTTCATCACCAAGATATCGAGCGGCTATTGGCGCGTGATGGATCCCACGAATGGGTTCATCGCCGTGCACGCCAAGATTCTGGGTCTGATGCCGATCGACAAAATCGACCGCACATACTTCTTCGAGAGTGATATGCTCTTTCGTCTCAATACGCTGCGCGCGGTAGTGGCCGAGGTTCCCATGTCGGCACGCTACGGCAACGAGGTGAGCAACCTGCGGATCAGCCGGGCCATTTTGCCGTTCGCGGCCAAACACTTGCGGTGCCTCTTCAAACGGGTGTTTTACAACTACTTCTTGCGAGATTTCAACCTGGGCTCGGTGCAGCTCGTGGCGGGCACGCTGCTGACGCTCTTCGGCGCGATCTTCGGAGGAATCGCCTGGTGGCAACATTCGCAGGCCCACCAGCCCACGCCGACAGGCACGGTGATGATCGCCGCCTTACCGATCCTGATCGGCATCCAACTGCTCCTGTCGGCGATCAACTACGACATCTTGAGCGAGCCCCGGGTGCCTCTCCACCGGCAGTTGTAACCTCGTACAAGAACCTCGCCTTGGTCAACGCCGAGCCCAATCGCAAGCGCACGGCGTCTTTGAGGACGCACCAGCCGAGGTTCAGCTTGATGATGGTTTTTCGACGAGCGACCCTCGCCACGTCGCTCCAACCTCGCTCGGCCGCCTTTCGTTCCAAGATCGCGTAGAGCTCCGACTCTTCGCGAAAGCGAAGCAAGTCGCGCGTGTATTGAGCGCTGGCGTTGTTCGAATGCCGGCGATACCGGTAGGCGGTCGTCGGGATGCCAAGGAGTGATTCTCCCTCCAGCAGCAGGCCTGTCGTGAAATCGAGATCTTGCACCATCCTCCACCGGTCACAAAACCGCCGCGGGCCCAGCAGTGCCTTGCGGTAGCACAGAGTCGGACACATGATGAAATTGCCGCGAAGAAGAGCCTTGACCCCCTCGCGTCCCGACAGCTCGATGGCCCGCCCCTTCGCGGGCCTGAGCACTCTCTTCACCAGTTCAGGCAGCGACGCCAGGCGCCGGCCGTTCTCGCCGATTACGTCCGTCTCGCAGAACAGCGCGCAGGCCCGCGGGTGCCTGTAAGCCGTTTCGCGCATCGTGGCCGTGTAGTTGGGCAGAAGCTCGTCGTCGGCGTGCAGCAGCGTGACGAGGTCGCTTTCCGCCAGATCCAGGCAGCGGTTCCAATTGGCCGCCATTCCTAACCGCCGCGGGTTGCGGTGGTAGGCCATTCGTGCGTCGCGGAACCCGAGAACGACGTGCTCGGTTTCCTCCGACTGCTCCCCGTCGTCGCAGACGATCAACTTCCACGAGTCGTCTCGCTGGCGGACCACGCTCTCGATCGCCCGGCGCAAATACCCGAGGTTGGAGTAGTAGGGTATCGCAAGCGTGATGGAGGGGAGCATGGCGGCTGTCGATGATAGGCCGGCACGCTTGCGCTGGCAAATGAGGGGGAATCGAGCGCGAGCCAGGCTGCGGCCAGTTTGTACAGTACTGGCGTAGAGCATCGGCTTCAGAACGCCAGGGCCGACCCGATGAGCTGATTCCGGACGGCGGCGATCTTTTCCCGCAGCTCCGATGGCACGCCGGTCATATCAACGTCGCGGGGCGGATTGGCTCGAATCACGCCGGCGTAGGCGAGCAGTTTCGGTGTGTCGCGGCAGTCGATGATCTCGGCCAGCCGGGCCAGGCCCTGCTCAGGGGATCGGCATAACTGGTCGTAGTCGATGAAATACAGAATCCCCTCGCCTTGGCTCAGCAGATGCCGATAACAGGCGACCCAGTATTCCAGCCAAAAGACGAGTGAATCGGCGCTTTTTTCGCAGCGGCGGTCGAACCAGCCGTCGAAGTTGATCGGACGCAGATTCTCGCCGAAATCGAAGTGGCCGATCGACCGCATATACTCCGAGGCGAATGGATCTTTACGGTGGAGGTCGAGAAAAATCCGGTGCTGGCGGACGAGCGACGTCGCGTGCTGATAGGGATCGCGGAAGGGCACAAGTATCGTCGCGTCGGGAAACATCCTCTTGAGCAGCCGCGGCCGAGCGATGTTGGAATTATTCTTGGAGAGATACCGCATCGCGGCGCGATCGGGGCTTTGACGCAGGAACATGATGTTCCGCATTCCCCCCGGACTTCCTTGGAGCCGAAATTCTGCTGCTCATATTTGTCAGGCAAGTCGAGATGTAGCAGCCCGCGATAACCGTTCTTCGTCAGAATGTCGTCGACCGACCACTCGTGCAAAATCTTGCCGTCGGTCGACACCTCAAGCAACGTCTGTTCGATAAATCTCGTCACCAGAAACAATCCCCCCGACGCTTGACTCTTGCTCCGAATCTTCGGGGTCGAGGGGTCGTTGAGCACGTAATAGGGCGAGCTTTGCTGATTCAGCCGAAGCAGGAATGCGCCTCCCGACTTCGCCTGCCGCCAGGCCTCCTACGGGAAGATCTCAAATTTCCCGACGGCGACCCCGTAAAAGAAAATGCCGGCCGCCACAGAAAAGACGAAGAGACGGTATGCCCACCGATCGGAAACGAACTTCGCCGGGGGAGCCAGGGCAGCATTGTCGTCAAAGGGCACGCCAGTCATGTCTTTACGACCTACGCGCGAAGGTACGCGGGCGTGCGAGGCGGTCCCACTTAACTTGCGCCGTCAGCGTGCCTTCGTTGGCTTGCGCTAATTGAACCTGAAACGCCAAGCAAAGTGTGGGCTTGGCGCCGCGGCCGCCATTCGAATCGTTGGTCCTGCCACGAGATGTCATTCGGCGCTCCGATGGGTCTGCCCACTCGGCCGTGTCATACATCCCGGAGCGCGGATCATACCGGTGAATCGCCGTCACACCAATGTCGGTTTTGTAATGTCTTTGTTAGCGTCGTGTTAGGGGAGGCGAGATCCGCTTCGAGAGAGAAACGCCCCCCCAAGCGTGCGATCGACGGAACCGAGAGATTTCGTTTAATAGGGGAGGAAAGAGGCTTTCAAATCCCCAAATCTCCGGGGCAAGCAGGGCATGCGTTGTACCTTGCATATCAGGACCGGCAAACATGCCGGCCGAGAGATCCCCATCCGCGGGCCGAGATTTCTCATCGGCTGCGCCGACGACTGTCATCTTAAGCTCAACGCAGGTCAGGGCAGGCCGTATCACTGCGCGCTGCTCATCGAAGACGACGGTCTTTGGGTGCGCGACTATGGAGGCGGCACGGTCGTCAGCGGGGTGCGGATCGTCGATCGCCAGCGGCTGAACCACGCCGACCGACTGGAATTTGGGCCGCTGCATTTCGAGCTGTCGATTCAAGATGCGCCGCTGCCGCGAGACGACCGCGTGCCTGAGGAGAAGAAAGCGGCGGATCCCCTGCCCAAACCGGTCGAGCCGGTCGAAGGCCGCGTTGCCCCCGTCCACGAGCCGAGCGGGCTGGATTATGGGTCGGTGATCGTCACCGGTTGGACCACGACGACCGAAGCCAATTCGACCAACGCGCGATCGGAATTGCCCGACGTCCTGGCGGAGCTTTTTACCTCGCCATCCAAGCAACCGGAACCAGCCGCCACGGCCGAGTTGAGCGACCCCAGCCACACGCGACCCAGCCACGCGCGATCGGAATCGTCAAGCGGCCCACCGCAGCCCCTCACCGCATCCAAGCAACCCCAACCGGCCGCCACAGCCGAGTTGAGCGACCTCAGCGACGCGCGACCCGGCCACGCGCGACCGGAATCGCCAAACGGCCCGCCGCGGCCCGTTGCCGCGCCATTCACGCCAGCGGAACCGGCCGACTCGCCCAGGGTCGTCCGGCCGTGGTACCACAGCCCGCCGCCCAAGGAGGCGGAACCAGCTCCCGAGGTCGCGAGTAGCCTGCTGAGAAGGTTCTTCGTTCGCAAAAACCTGTTCAATGATCCGAACCCCGCCCCCGCGGCCGCGCCCAAGAGTGCCGGGACGCCGTGGTGGCTGAGCATCCTGCTGAAACTGTTCCCCGCCGACGGTCTCGATCCGAACGTCATGTTTGTTCTGGGGATTTTCGTCGGAATAGGTCTGAGCGCCGCGGGTCTCGCCTTCTTTTCGATTTCTGGGCGTTGATTCTTTATCGAAGGCGAAGCACGTTCTTACGCCGGCGCGCGAAAGGCGCGAGGCCGCAACGGGCCGGGAGAGACGCCCTAATCCCCGGCGCGCTCGCGCGGGCGAAATGGGTCAATCAGAGGGGCCTCGTCCCGGGTCCGTTCGGTTACCAGGATGCCGTCGTGTTCCAACAACGAGCCCTGGCGGTAGTGAACCTGAAGGATCGCCACGTTGTAATCGACAAGCGCCCGGTAGTAGGCGATTTCGGCGTCAGCCAGACGGCGATGGGCGTCGAGCAGCATATCGAGCGTGGCGGTGCCTACCTCGTAAGCGGCTTTGACCGCCTCGACCTGCTTGGCGGCCGCGACGCGACGATTGAACGTCGTGCGGCTCACTTGGTAGTTGCGGTCGAGGTCGCGGAGGGCGTTGGTCAGAACGTGCTTGACTTCCAGCTCTTGGTCTTGCTCCGAGGCCTTCGACTTTGCCAGGCCCAATTCCGCGTCCCGCACCCCCGACGTCGCCAGGCGCGCGTTGGCCAGTTTTAGTTCCTTCTGCTTGAGGACCCACCGCCCCCGGCGCAACTGGATGCTGTGCTTGAGCCCTTCGGAAACGACCTTATTCCAATCGAAGCGGACCTCCGCCGTGGTCGGCTCGTCGGAGGGGCGGATCAGACGACCGTCGGTCGGCGCTAGACCCATCGTGTAACGAAGCCGGCTCTCGGCCTTGTAGAGCAAGTCCACCGTATTCTCGACCTGCGCGCGAAAGAGGAAGTACTGCTCGCGGGCTTGTGCTTCCTTCTCCGCCTCGCCGCCTTCGCTGCCCGCCACGAACAAGGCGTGGACCTTTCGCCACATCTGCAAAGCGCTGTCGCGGCCGGCCATGACCGCGTTGAGGGTGCGGTAGTTGTAGTACAGGTCCCAGTAGGCGCGCTCCACGTCGCTGACCATATTCCGCGCGCCGGCTTGGAGATCGGACAGCGAGATGTCCTCGTTGGTCGGCGCCAAAACGAATCGGACGCTCGCGCCGCGAATAGGCTCGTCCTGTATTGAGTCGTTGGCGCCTTCACTGGCAGCATGGTTTACGTCCGATTGCGGCCCAACAGGCGTGAGGAGAACACCGCCCAGGTTTCGCAGCACTTTGGAGTTCGCCAATGTCGTCCGAAAGGCCTCTTCGATCGTGAGGTCCCAAATTTCCCTGACCTCGGGATTGCGGAGATCGGGCGGCCCGCGGTCGTCGTCTATGTCATCCGCTGGTCGTCCGGCCGAGTCCACATCGCTGACCGGCCCGGCTGGCGGCTCCTTCTTCGGATCTGGCGTCTCCGACGTAGCCCCCACCTCCCGCCGGGGTACGTTCACCGGCGGTACGCCGCTGCTACCTTCCGTCGATTCGGGAGGAGCGGCCCGGAGCATGGCCAGAGGAGTTATGCCGCCGGCCGCGAGTGCCGCCAACAGGCAGACCGCCCCCCTGGCGAGCGCCGCCCGACTGCGGCGGACGTCGAGAATGCTTCGGAGACGATCATCCAGCGGGCCGCCGCAAGCCATCGGAACGGCCACAAGCATCGACATCTCCGAATCGGACAAACCGGCCGCCAGTGCGAGCAACTCGCGGGCATAGTCGCTGGGCCGGGCACCGGAGGCCAGCACCATGTCGTCGCACGCGCGCTCCCGCTCGATCCGCATTTGCCTTGCGGCCAGCCAGACGAGCGGGTTGAACCAATACACGGCGCAGGCGACGTGGGCGACCAGTTGCGTAAGCCAGTCCCAGCGGCGGATGTGAGCCAACTCGTGCAGGAGCACCAACCGTCGCCGCTCGTCGGGCCAGGCGTGGGCTTTGACAGGCACCAGCAACACGGGCCGCAGCGCACCCCACGTCAAAGGTGCCAACGCCGATTCGCCCTGGCGGAGCTGCACGCAGCGGCGCACGGCCAACTGCCGTCGCAACTGGTCGAGCAGGGTCAGCCAGCGAGGATCGCCGACGACTTGCGAGCGGCGGCGTAAGCCGGCCAGTTGCCACAGCCCGATCGCCAGCGGGACGAGCGACAGCAATCCGCCCGCCGGCCATGCGATCGCCATCCACGGCGTCTCGGAGCGCGGCGGGCTGGTGGTTTTGAGGGGGGCAGACGGGGGACTGTGTGTTTCTTTGTCTGTCTCTGCTACCGAGGCAGTGGCGGAGGGGGGCACGACGACCGCGGCCTGAGCGAGCGTTGCCGCGTCAGCGAGCGGTTGAGCGCCATCCGCCTGCGCGAGGTCGGTTTGCCTTGTGGCCGCGAACTGCGTTGGTTTGGCGGTCCACTGCGGCAGCCAGCCCACTCGCCAGTCCGGCAGCGTCAGCGAGAGGACCGGCAAGAGCAGCAAGCTCGCCACGCTCAGGCACCATACCAGGTGCCGCCATGCAGCCGACGCCCGGCCCAGGACCGCGGTTACCGCCGCGGCCAGGAGCAGGACGGCCGCGCTTTTCAACGCCAGGTCCAACAGTCCGGACACCGAAGCGAGCGTGAGCAGCGAGGACATATCAGCGTCCCTCCTTTCGAGCTTGCTGGATGAGTTTCCCCAGTCGTTGGAGATCTTGTTGAGAAAGGTTGGCGTCGTCCCCCTGCAGCAAGGCGGCGACCGCTTTTTCGAGCGAGCCCTCGAAAAACGTGTCCAGCACGCGCCGCAGCGCCGAGCGACCGGCCTGGGCGCGGCGGCGTGTGGGGGCGTAGATATATCGCCCTTGCTCGGAACGGTGCTTGAGGTGCCCCTTGTCGACGAGGATCGCAAGCAGGGCGCGCACGGCGGAGTAGCTGGGCGGGTCGGGCAGTGCGGCACGGACGTCGGCCGCCGAGGCCTCGCCGCGGACGTAGACGATGTCCATGATCTGCCGCTCGCGGCGGCTCAGCGTGTGGGCGGGTATGCGGCTCATAGATGCTAAAATATTAGCATCGCCATCCAAGGCCGTCGATAGCGCTATGCTAAATATTTAGCAGCAATCGTGCTGGATAGTTTACCGCTCGAACGCGGCGGAGATGCCGCCACCGCCGACCACGCGGCTTCATCTTAAGGTGCAAGCATCGCACGCCGGTCGGCTTTCGGATGATGGAAGAGCCTATCCAAGCACCGGCATGTTGGTGCGGGTGTCTCGCGTACCCATCATCCCTCGGATAGGATCTAAGTGCATTCGGCGGCTTCCGGCTCAGCGAGGGAGAACATCGCTATGAACGCGTGCGCCTGTTTGTGGCCGGCCGTGTTGGTTTTCGCTCAGGTCGTGCAACTGCCCGCTCCTTCGTCGAACGAGCGGTGCGCCACCTCCGGACCCTCGGCAGATCAGTTGCTGAGACTCTATCGGCGCGAGGTGTCGGATTACGAGATCTACCGTGATGCGGAGCGCCGAGAAAAACTCGATCTGAACCAGAATTCCATTTGCTCGTGGACCAATCCGTCCAAGGACGCCCTGGCGCAAGGCGTGTTATTCGTTTGGACCTACCGCGGCTGCGCGGAGGTCGTGGGTGGAGCCTGGTCGCATCCTCAAGGCGCTCGGCGGGCGGTGTTCCATGAATTCAATTCCCTTTCGCGGCGAGTGCTGAAGCCGACGCGAGCCTCCGGTGGTTTCGTCTGGTCGCCGCAGGCGGCGGTCGCGCGGCTGACGATCGCCGACGCGGAGGCGCCGGCGGAAAGCTCGCGAAAACGCCTCCTTCAGTTACGGGCGTTGGCCCGCGAGTTCTCGGCGCACAGCACGACACCCGACCGGCAGCGATGGGAACTGCGTGTCCTGGCGAACCCACTCTTCCGATACGAAAGCACCGACGACGAACTGCTCGACGGCGGGGTGTTCGCGTTCGTCAGCTCCGCGGGGACGGATCCCGAAGTGCTCATGGTGATCGAGGCCACGAAAGGCGACGACCCGAGATGGCAATGCGCTTTCGGACGGCTGTCGGTTTACGATACGTTTGTCGAACGGGCCGGGCGCACGGTCTGGAGCTCCGTCTGGACCTCCAGACAAGCGAGCGGGCACACGGCGACCCACGACGCCGAACACACGTTCGAGGTGTATCGCGACAAGATGATCGATGAATTACCCGTCGATCGCGGCGATGCGGGCGCTCAGAATGAGGAGCGACCATCCGCTGGCAGCTCCCGGCCCTGACCCTTGCCAATTACGGTATGCAGCAAAGCACCCGTTGCCAATTAGGAGTCGCGACGATCTGGGGGATCGCAGCACCCTATACTCCAACCATTGCCGTCCCGGCGACGCCGACTGCGAGACCGGCCTTTTGACAACACTCGCCGGATGGACATCAGGGGTCGTCTGCCTTGTACCAAAGCGTGCCGTCGCGCAGGACCATCACTTGTACGTACCTGTCGCTTTTCCGCGTGTTGATTGTGTCGAGCGGTCGCCTTTCCGTGGCAATAGGTGCGTCCATCCGCCTTTGCAATTCCATGCCCGCGAAGAATGCGCCGGCGATGGCTGCCAAGACTGAGACCGCGATGCCGAAGCGGATTCGTCGGTTCATGGAATTGGTTCGTTCAATGTAGCGTAGTGGATCAGGGCATCGTCATGCGTCACGGCGCCTGCCGTGGTGACTGGGGCGGGTGCGCCAATTCCCGCCAGCCCCGCGGATCGTCTTCATCGCGGCGAAAAAAGTTGGCGACATGTCGCCGGCCGCCGCACCCGAGTTTCTTGGCTTCGAACAGCCGATGAGGTCACGCAGGACCGCTGTCCCCTGCGCGGTGCGCGCATGGCGACTAAGTGGAACTGGCGGTGACTGGCCGTGTGTGCTTCATCAGCGCAGCGTCAGGGCTGTCTGATCGGCGGGAAAAGACGTGAGTCAAATCAGGAGAGACCGAAAGACGACGACTCGGTCCAGTGGTGGGCCGGTATTGAACTCGATGGCCACCGGAGCAAACGAGGGATGAACCAGCGCTCCGACTTGGGCAATCGTGGTGAGACCGGCCGGAAAATGGCAGCACGGCACGCTGGCCTTCTGCGGCGGTACGCTGGGCGAGGTCACGATCGGATTGCAGCACGATTTTGCGGCGATGTCCGGCGTATCAGATTTGCCGCCACGAGAGCAGGCAGCGCAGCAATCGATGTCATCGCCGGCTGTCTTCTGGGGGCAGCAATCGGAGGCGCACCCAGAAGGGGCGGACCTCTTCGCATTCAACAGGTACTGGCAGAAGAGCTTAAGTCGGCCGTTGGAACAGACGCAGGCGGTGCTGGGCATGCCGGCCCACGCAGCCAAGGGAATCATCACCCATGCTGTGGCAGCAGACAGTCGTTTTCGGACGGCGGTCATGCCCAACGTTTTCCGCGTGCTGCTTGCGAAAGAGGATTGCAGGATTCGCGCCATTCTTTTACGTGAAAGGGGGGCTGTCAAGAATGACGGAGTTTCGGCGTGCCCTCAAACGATGGAACTAAATCGTCGTAATGCGCGTCTGAAACTTGACGGCCGCGAGACGGCCCACGCGGGGCGCCGGCTGGCGACAAGAAGCACCATTTGAATTGATGAATCACTCACGTCGTCAGGAGAACCTCATGGCCCTGATCCTCCATCCTCGAATTGAATTCGCGTTGTGCCTGACCGCGCTCTTGAGCGGCGGGAGTTCAATTGAGGCCAGCGAAATCGAACTCCCGCACGTCCTCGCAACCTACAGCGGCATCGACGAGCTACATGCCCGTGGCGTGGCCCGAACCGTCGAGATCGCCAGGGCAATCTGTTCTGAAAAGTATGGCTTCGAGATGCCCGACACGATTCGCATCAACATCACGGCGCGCTCGGGACAGACCATTCGGCTGTTCAACGACGGCGTCGATACGTTCTCGCTGTCGCTGCGCTCGGAGGCTGATCTTTGCAAGCCGGCCACGTCGGCCGTGTTTCATTTATACGGACTATGCCACGAAGTCGGCCACCTGGCGATGTACCGTCCAATCAAGGACCACGCGTGGCTCTCAACGGCCGGGGCCGAAGGCTGGGCGCACTATCTGGGCTCCGTGCTGGTGGACGAAGTCTACGCAAAAGAGGGACCCAAGCTGTGGCCCGACACCTACGACTATCGGGCAGACGGCGTTCGCCGGCTCGATGAGCAGCTTGCCAAGCCGAATGCGTCGGATGTCGCGCTTGGCGCACGGCTGTGGCGCGAGTTGGCGAAGACGATTGGCCCGGAAAAAATGCCCCTCCTCTTCGCCGCGTGGGGCCGGGCGACGGTCGATCCGGCCGACCCCGACGCCAGCTTGAAGGAGGAACTGCGGAAAGTCGCGGGGGACGCGCAGCTTGCTTCCTGGTGGGAAGAGGCGGGCTCCCTGCTGTTCGTCCGGCGCGCGGCCAGCAGCTTCGCCAAGCGTCAGATCGAGAGCGATAAACTCACCGGCAGCCCGCTGGTCCTGGCACACGATGACGGCAAACAGGCCGGCAAGTCGAGTATCGCCGGCGGCGGCCACGCGGTCCGCTTCAGTGTGCCGGACGGTTCATGGTATCTGACGGCGGTTGAAATCTACGGCTCTCGCTACGGCTCCCCCGCGGCCCCCAACGAGGATTTTCACGTCTGGCTTTGCGATGATCAGTTGCGGGCAATCGCCGACTTCCCGATGCCGTACGTCAAGTTTGAGCGCGGCAACCCGAAATGGGTCAAGCTTCGCCTCGATCCGACGAATGTGCCTTCAAAGTTCATTGTCTGCGTCGGCTTTAATCCGGCAGCCACCAAAGGCGTCTTCGTCCACTACGATGGCAAGGATGGGGTGAACTCGTTGACGGGCTTGCCTGGTTCCGAGCCTCGGGCGTTCACTCGCGGCAACTGGATGATCAGGACCAGCGTCGACCAGACCAAGGACGCCGACGCGCTGCTAGGACCGCAAGAGTGAGTTGCCATGGTAAGCGAGTGGCGCTCAATCCGGCGTCGTCGTGCGTAGAGCGAGCGGCTCCCCTTGAGGTCGAAGACGTCGACCCCTCGAAAATCTTCTTACCCGTCTTCGCGTTAACAAGTTGGTCTTCACGGCACTTCTCGATCGCAAGGAGAGAAAAGATGTTCCGACCAAGATTGAGTATCCATCTCTTGGTTGTCACGTGGCTGATCAACGCCTGCGTTGCCAGCGCTGATCCCCCCACGGTTTCACGACTAAAGCCTCCAAGGATTACGTTGATTGGTGCGGCGCGGGCAGAATTCGGTGGTCAGCGGCTCATTTCGCTAACGCTGGAAGTCTCCAATCCGAACGATGTGTCTCTCACCTATACCGGCTACACGCCCAACTCATTCGATCCGCCGCTGGAAGCGGGGCACATCGCGCCGATCTACCAAATCGAGGTGAAACGGGACGGGCAGTGGCAATCCGACCCAAAAGGATTCTGTGGCACGGGACTGGGCGATATCGATCTCGCGCCGCGAAGCTCAGCCACATTTGGCGTTGTGGTTCCGGCGGACGATTGGCAAGCGTTCAAGCTCAGCATGGGCCAGTATCCCGGCTGGTCCAACGAGGAAGGCGCGACGACCACGATTTGGAGTACCGAAATCACGCGAAACGCCGTCGACGCTTTCGTGAACCAGGCAGTGCCCGAACGCATTCTGCCGTTTGGTAAGTGGAAGGTTGAATTCGCCAATGGGGTGGTGGAAACGTGTGAAGTTCACGCCGATGGCTTGGCAGGCGTCGTCGAACCGCAGCGAAACTCCCGCGGGAAGGCGAGCGTACAGGACGACTCCGTGGTCATCCACTTCGACGATGATCGCCTAGAACGCTGGACCACGGTCGGCGCGCGGCAAGTTGTCGAGCATTGGTTCCCCGCGTCGCTGTTTTCGACGGGAACGCCAGTCCTCGGAATCGCGGAGCGTTGCGACTGACGCGACCGAGCATTCCGCTTGCCCGGGCAGGATCCTCGACCCGGCCTTGCCGGCCGATCGTCGCGGCGAGAAGGGCCTCCCAGCAGCGTCAGGACGCGAGGGTGCTTCAAAACGGCCCAACTCGACCAAAATAGGCTTCCGGCCGGGAATAAACCGGCCGGCTGGTGCCTCTCAGATATGTGGAAACATGGCGTTTCGAGGCTTCCGCAGGAAAGGACCTGACGAGCCCCTCGGAACAGGCAACATGACGAAAGGTGTTGTGATGAAGAAACTTGCGATGTTGAGCATGCTCTTGGGGTTGGGTCTCTTCGTGACCGGGTGCGGCGAAAAGCCTGCTCCCAAGCCGCCCGCGCCGGCGAACACGGCCACGACGCCGGAAGGTCCGAAGGAAGGCGATGAAACGGCTCCGAAGGAAGGGGAGCCGGCCGAGACCAATATGGAAGAAGGAAAGCCCGTGGAAGAGCCCGCCGGTGAGCCCGCCGCGTCGGACGAGAAGCCCGCCGACGAGGCACCGGCTGCTTCGGACGAGAAGCCCGCCGAGTAAGGCGAGGTCATCGAACCGGCGCTTTGCGGGCGTTGTCCGCCTTCTGGGCCGCCCGCTCTGTGCCGACGCATCGAACCGGAAAACTGCAAACGAGGGACGCCCCTGGCGTCCCTCGTTTCATTTTCCGTCTTCCGTCGAGTGCGAGTTTTTCAAAACGGGCTTCTTGATGCCGCCCACCTTGTGCTTGCGCGGCTTGGTCACGTCGCGGACGAATTCGCCCAGCATATAGACCTCGACACGCGAGTTCTCGGTGATCCATTCCGCAGTGTCGGGCTGCTTCGAAGGCTCGTGTGGCCCGGCCTGGCTGAGGCGCATGCGAAACGGCTCAACTCCCTCCTGCTGGAGAAAGTTGTAAGTCGCGAGACAGCGGGCGAACGAAAGCTCCCAGGCGTCCTTGTACTGGCTTCCGGCCGGCAGGGGGCGCCCCGTGGCGTGGCCGCGAATTTCGATCTTATTCGGTTTGCCCACCAGGGCCGGCGCCATGCCCAGCAGTTTTTCTCTGGCGCGTTCGTCCAACTCCGCGGAGTCTTCGGCGAAAGTGATCATCGCGCCGACGCGCGAGTTGCCCGGGTCCTGGGCCCCTTCCAAGGGCGCTCCCCCCTTGATCGACGAGCCCAGCGCCGCTTTGGGCTCGGCTCGCGACGGGCCACGTCCGTGGCCGCGCGGCCCCTTGGGAGGCGCCTTCAGGTTCGACAGGCCGCCGCCGTCCGTGGCGATCGCCAAGGGGGGACCCGTGGGCGCGCCGACCGTGCCCAAGGGATCGCGAAAGTACTTGGCCACGGCGTCTTTCACCGGCTGGTTCTGGGCCACGATCCACATCACCAGGAAAAACGCCATCATGGCGGTGACAAAATCCGCGTAGGCTACCTTCCAAGCGCCGCCACCTTTTCCGGCCATCGGTCACTCCGTTTCAGGCGGCTTCCGCCGACTTGAAGAGTTCGTCCAGGTCTTGCCGAGTGGGCCGCATTTCGGTGCCCACTCCCCTCCGCGCTTGTTCGATGGCCACCTTGGGGGGAAGATCGCGGACCGAGCCTAGTATGGCCGCGGCGATCGTGCGGAAGAAAGCCAGCTCCGCCGCTCCCTGAAACTCCATCCTGCCCGCCAGCGGGGCGAAAAAGCCGTAGGACGCCAGAATGCCGAGAAACGTCCCGACGAGCGCCGCGCCGACTTTATGCCCGATCTCTTCCACCGGGCCGTCGATGGCCCCCATCGTGATCACGATGCCCAGCACCGCGGCCACGATGCCAAAGCCGGGCAGGGCGTCGGCCGTCTTCGACAGCACCCCGATCGGCGCATGGTGCTCCTCTTCGAGCACCTTGAGCTCGGTTTGCAGCAGCGATTCAAGCTGCTCGGCGTTGGCCGTCCCCTCGATCACTGGCGAAAGCGCGCCGCAAATGAAGTCGACGACGTGATGGTTGTGGGCGATTTTCGGATACTTGTTGAAGATCGGGCTCTGGTGCGGATCGGAGATGTGCGACTCGAGCCCTAGCAGGCCGTCTCGCCGGGCGACCGACAGCAGCTCGTAGAGCACCCCGAACAGCTCACGATAGGCGTCTTTGCCGAAGGGGCTTCCTTTCAACGACTGCAGCAGGCTGCGCACCAGGTCGACCAGCACCTTTTTGGGCGACATCATGATCAACGCGCCGATCGAGGCGCCGCCGATGGTCAACACCTCCGACGGGTGAATCAAGGCGCCGATGTGCCCGCCCGACCACGTAAAGCCGGCCAGGACGCAACCCAGCACCACCATGCAACCAACAATGACGATCATAGGGGGAAGGAAGGCGGGGGGTTAAGGAAGGTAGGACCGACGATTTCAGGCCTTTCCGGGCGGAAAGGCTTCCAACGGGCAGGATCGGTGATCGGCTGCCTAATGCCGCACGGCCGACGTTTGCAACGCGAATGCAGAACCTTGAGTTCGGGACCCTCGAGTTGGCGAACCATGCAACCTGATCAACCGCGCCGCGAACAGCAACGCGAGTCCCGCCAGGAGCGCCACCATCGAGTCGCTGCGCGGCTCGAAGGTCGTTTCGCAGCTCAATGCGGGCGATTCAGCCGCCTCCGGTTTCACCCAGCTCTCCCGATAGACCAGCCAGGGCGACCAGGGCAAGCCGACGGTGAGCAGGGTGGTGCCGGAAGGCTCGTCGAGCACGGCGAACGTGGGCATGGCCGCGGCAGCCAGCGACAACCACGCGAAACCCTTGACGAGATTGGCCGTTCGTTGGCGCGACATGGCGCGTTTGACTCCAGGGCTGGTTCGTCTCTTCTGGAAACTATAGGTCACGCGCGGCAGCGCATTGCGACATCCTTGGCGCATTCGTCAGGCGGCTGGATAATCGTTGTCGGGCGCACTGACGGAGCGATCGGACCATGTGGAATAGGCCGTTGTTTGCAGCCGCAGCCGGTCTGCTGACCGTCCTCGGTTCTTCTCCCGCCACGGCACAATCGTTCTATCTGCGGCATCGACCGGCAAATCGTCCCGATGGCCGTCCCTCCGCGGCGTCTCCGGCGCCGATCCCTCGTACCCTCTCGCAGGAGAACGCGACGTCGCCTGACGAGGAAGACGAGCGTCCGCAACCGCTTTCGCTCAAGCTGCGCGTGGCCAACGCCCCGTCGTTGGCGCGCGGCCGTCAGTTCCTGGAATATGGAGACGCGCGCTTTCGGCGACAGGAATTCTCCGAGGCCTTTCAGCGCTATCGAAAAGCGGCCGAGGCGGCGCCGAACCTTGCCGACGCCTACTTCCGCCAGGCCCTGGCGCAGGCGGCGCTGGGACGCTTCCGGCCGGCGGTCAACTCGATCAAACGCGGCATGGCGATCGCGCCCAACTGGCCCTCTGGCGAGTTCCGACTCGGTCAGCTCTATGGCGACAGCCTGGCCGCGAAACAAACCCATTTCGAGCAGCTCGCCCTCGCGGCCGAAAAGGAACCCGAGAACAGCGAACTGCTGTTTCTGCTTGGGGTGGAGATTCTTCTCGACGGCCAGCCGGCACGGGCCGGCACTTTTCTCGAGCGGGCTGGCGAACTCGGCCTGGACAGCGAGCTAGTCGGCCCCTTCCTGGCAGTCGCCTCGCAACAGGCCAGGCGACGGATGAAGGGGGTCGAACTGTAGCGGAGGCGCAACCCCCATTTGCCGTGCAAGAAACGGCTCAAGAGATCGCCGCCGTCCTCTTCCCTGCGGCTGGCGTCGATCCGTGCTTCACGGCTCGGCGTGGCCTTTGGTTTCCGACCCGCCCGGGCGTGGGGCATACCTCTCTGTCGCCAGGCTTGCGGCATGCGGCTATTTGGCTTGGGTTGGCGATGAGGTTGGGTCAGCCGCCGAGAATGACGACCGAGTCGGGGGGCAGTTCGACGGCCGCCTCGCGGACCGCGATTTGGGGCTCGGAAGCAAGCCTGATCGACTTGGGCCGGTCTGCACCGATCGGCACAAGCTGGGTGCGCTCCGCCAGGTTGCAGGCTAGCGTGATTTCGCCACGCTCGACGACCAGCCAGCGAGCTTCCTCGTCGAACGCGACGTCGATGTTCTCCAACCGGCCGTCGGTCAGGGCCGACTCCTGGCGCCGCAGGGCGATGAGCCGCTTGTGCCAGTCGAGCAGTTCGGCGTGGGGAGAACCGGGCAGCTCTTGCCAATTGAGCTTCGATCGCTCGAACGTCCCCGGGTCCTGCGGGTCGGGAATCTCTTCGGGCGACCAACCGAACGCGGTGAATTCGCGAATTCGCCCTTCGCGAACCGCCTGTGCCAACTGCGGATCTTCAAAATCGGTGAAGAACCGGAAAGGGGCCGTCGCTCCCCATTCCTCTCCCTGGAACAGCATGGGGACGAAGGGCGACGTAAGCACCAGCGCCGCGCCGATCTTAAGCCGCCCCGTACTCATCAGGTGGCTGCTGCGGTCGCCCTTGACGCGATTCCCCAATTGGTCGTGGTTCTGCAAGAATCCGAGGAAGCGGTGGCCAGACAGGCCGAGCGTGGCGCGGCCGTGGCTGCGTCGTCGAACATGGGAATAGCGCCCGGCGTACACAAAGTTCTGCTGCAGGGCGACGGCCAGGTCGGCGAGCCTGCCGAAATCCGCGTAGTAGCCCTGGCGTTCGCCGGTGAGGACGCAGTGCATCGCGTGGTGAAAGTCGTCGCTCCATTGGGCGTCGTAGCCGAAGCCGCCGATTTCCCAGTTGCGAACGATGCGCGGGTCGTTCAGATCGCTCTCGGCGATGAGCACCAGGTGCCGTCCGAGGTGGGCCGACAGGTCGGCCACTTCCATGGCAAGCTGTTCCAGAAACGGCGTGGCCGAGGTGTCGACGATGGCGTGGACGGCGTCCAGCCGCAGCCCGTCGATGTGGTAGTCGCGCAGCCACATGAGCGCGTTGTCGACGAAGAACCGCCGAACCTCGTCGCTGCGTGGACCGTCGAAATTGATGGCCTGGCCCCAGGGCGTGCGATGCCGGTCGGTAAAATATGGGCCGAATTCCGCCAGATAGTTGCCGGCGGGTCCGAGGTGGTTGTAGACGACGTCCAGGAGCACCGCCAGCCCCTGGCGATGGCAGGCGGCGACGAGCCGCTTCAGTCCTTCCGGACCGCCGTAAGCGTGGTGCGGCGCGAAAAGGTCGACGCCGTCGTAGCCCCAACCGTGGCTCCCGGCAAACTCGCCCACCGGCATGAGCTCGACGTGCGTGACGCCAAGCTCGGCCAGGTGCGGAAGTTTTGCGATGGCCGACTCAAACGTCCCTTCGGGCGTGAACGTGCCAACGTGCAGTTCGTAAACGATGGCAGAGGGCAGCGGCGGCGCTTGCCAGCGCTGGTCGTCCCACTCAAAGGCTCCGTGATCGACCCGCCGCGAGGGCCCGTGAACGCCGTGCGGCTGGTAATCGGAACGTGGGTCGGGGCGCGGCGGACCTCCGTTCAGGCGGAAGGTGTAA
Source organism: Pirellulales bacterium (assembly GCA_035550375.1). Lineage (GTDB taxonomy): Bacteria > Planctomycetota > Planctomycetia > Pirellulales > JAICIG01 > DASSFG01. The sequence continues at coordinate 33,675 of DASZPH010000007.1, forward strand.
TCGACTCCCGCCGGTATGTCGGTTTCGGTCTTCCAGCCGCCGCCGGTTTCCAGAAGCGGCGAACGACGACCGGCTACTTCCACTTCCACGCTCGTCGCATTGGGTGCCCAGACGCTCAGCGGCATACGCGGTTTCCTCCGGGGAGCTGTCCCACGACGCGCCCGCAGGTGCAGTTGTCATGCCAACTCTCCTCTCGCTCTGGCCTCTGGAGAGGAAGGCCCGAACTTCAACAGTGAACACTCCCTCTGCCTCTGCGAGAGGGAGGGGGTGAGGGCGGCCGAAGCTGCAGCCTAACCCAGCCCCATCAGGCGCCGGCGTCTGCCTCGCTCGTTATTCTCATTCCCGCGAACCGCAACGAGGATTCTTGGTGCCGTCCTCAGCCTTCTTCGGTGCGGCGGAACTCTTCCGCGGGCTCTGCGGCGGCGACTTCGGTGTCGGGAAGCGGACGTTTGCGGTCGGTCGTTGTGCCCGGCACGATCTGCGGACTGGGCGAATTCTCTTCGACGATCTGACGCAGTTCGTCGGCGTCGATGACCTCGTTTTCGATCAGCCGCTTGGCCAGTCCGACCAGCGCCGGACGCCGCGACTCGAGAATGCGGCGCACGCGTTCGATCGCCTCTTCGATGATTCGCTGTACCTCTTTGTCGATTTCACGCGCCGTCTGCTCGCTGTAGCTGCGCTCGCGCGGAAACTCGCCCGATCCGCTGAGGAACGGCGAGCGGCCGCTCTCGCGCAGGTTGATCCGGCCCAGCCGGCTCATGCCGTAGTCCATGACCATGCTTCGCGCGATCTCGCTGGCTCGCTCCAGATCGTTCTGGGCACCGGTCGACACGTCGGCGAAGATCAGCTCTTCCGCCAGCGTGCCCGCGAGCAGCACCTGGATACGGCTTTCCAGCTCAGCTTGCGTCATCAGGTAGCGGTCTCCTTCGGGCCGCTGCATCATGTAGCCCAGCGCCGCCAGTCCGCGGGGGATGATCGACACCTTGTGCACCGGGTCGGTGTTGGGCAGGCTGTAGGCCACCAGGGCGTGGCCGCTTTCGTGATAGGCCACACGCTGCTTCTCGTCCTCGTGCATCACCCGCTGTTTCTTCTCCAGGCCGGCTGTGACGCGCTCCACCCCTTCGTTGAACTCCTCCATCCCGACGGCGTTCTTGCCTTTTCGGGCGGCCAGCAACGCCGACTCGTTGACCAGGTTGGCCAAGTCGGCGCCTACGAACCCGGAGGTGATGGCGGCCACTTCCTTCAGATGCACGCTGCTGTCCAGTTTCACGTTCTGCACGTGAACCTCGAGGATTTTTTCGCGTCCTTTCACGTCGGGCCGGTCGACAAGCACGTGGCGGTCGAAGCGTCCCGGCCGCAAAAGGGCCGGGTCCAGGGTCTCGGGCCGGTTGGTCGCCGCCAGCACGATCACCCCGCTGTTGGAATCAAAACCGTCCATCTCGACGAGCAAGGCGTTGAGCGTTTGTTCGCGCTCGTCGTGCCCGCCGACGATGCTCGTGCCGCGGGTCTTGCCCAGCGCGTCCAGCTCGTCGATGAAGATGATGCAGGGAGCCTTGGCTTCGGCCTGCTGGAACATGTCTCGCACGCGGGCGGCCCCCACGCCGACAAACATTTCGACGAAATCGCTGCCGGACAGGCTGAAGAAGGGAACCCCCGCCTCGCCGGCGATGGCTTTGGCCAGCAAGGTCTTGCCCGTCCCCGGAGGGCCGACCAGCAGCACCCCCTTGGGAATGCGGCCGCCCAAGACCTGGTATTTTTCCGGGCTGCGAAGAAACTCGACGACTTCTCGCAACTCGTCGACTGCCTCGTCGATGCCGGCCACATCGTCGAACGTGACGCCGATATCTTCCTGGGCGTACATCTTGCCCCGGCTGCGGCCGAACGCCATCGGGCTTCCCGCGCCGCCGAATCGCCGCATCATGATCACCACGAAGAGGATGATCAGGGCCGCGAACATCAAGGCAGGCAGATAGTCGCGCATCCGGCTGGGGGCCGACTGCGCTTTGACGTCCGTAAAGCCGTTGTCTTCCAGAAGTTTCAGCAGCATGCCGCCGTCGTCCTCCAGGCCCATGCGCGCAGAGCGAAACTCCACTCGCGCGGGCTCCGTGACTTTGCCCGTCGACTCGTCACGAATCACCTGCATGACCTTGCCGGTGACCTCGGTCGGCCCGACCGTCAGATCGCTCAGACTGTAATACTTGTAGATCTTGTGGGTGGTCGTCCCCGTGCCTTCCTCAATCACGATGCTGGGAGGTTCGGTTTGCTTGCCGGATTCGACCGTGGCCGCATTTGCCCCTACTGGTTTCGTCGAGTCGGCGCGGTCCGGATTTCCCTTTCTGATAAGTTGCAGCAATTGGAGGTAGGGGAGCTCGGCCTCGCTGCGGCCGTGCAAGAGCATCACGATCAGCAAGGCCCCAATTCCCAGGGCAAGCAGGTAGCCGATGACGTTCGTGCCGACTTGCGGGGTCTTTTTTTCGGACGGCTTCTTTTCGGACGGCTTGCGGCCGTTATCGGTCTTGTTTTCCATGCAGACTGGCTGAGATTGAGACGGGTTTTGAAATGGCCGTGTCCTAAGTTGTGTGCGGCACCTCGGCCGCGTGGCTACAGGCACTCGCGCCTGCACCAAATCCAGGACACCACCTGATGGCCGCCCCTTCGCGAGGGGACGCTCCCCGACTGTGTCGGGCGCAGGTCGCCTCGCTTTCGCCGCGATCGTCTACTAGATCCTTCGAGCGCACTGGCTCGGAGCGTACGACGGCCAAGCTTACCTTCTCATAGTATGCCCTAGACTAGCGTGATACAACGCCGTGCCGCCGCAGGATGACGGTCGGGGCTGCCAATCTCGCTTGTCGGGGGGGCGCCGGAGGGCTTACAATGCGGCTGGCCGACCGGAACTTCAAACCTCGTTGGAAATTAGGACGCAGAGACTCCGCGGCCATGAGCACCGTTTCGCCTCCCGTCGATCTTATGCCGGCCCAGGCGGGCCAAGTCTCTTTGACTCAACCCGTGCCTACGCCCCACGCCACCCGTGTAGCCGTCCTCGGTTCGACCGGCAGCATCGGCAAAAGCACGCTGGAAGTGATTTCCGCCTCAAACGAAACGCTCGTTACGACGGCCCTCTCGGCCCACGCCAGTCTCGATGAGCTGGCCCGGCAGGCGATCGCCGTGCGTCCGCGGTGGTTGATCGCCACCGACGCCGACGCCGCTCGGTCTTATGCCTGGCCGAAGCTGCCGGGGGGCGTAGAATTGGTCACCGGTCCGGAAGGGCTGGAGCGAGCCGTAACTTCGCCGGAAGTGGACGTGGTGGTCTCGGCCATTGTGGGCAGCGCGGGGTTGCGCGGCACCTGGGCCGCGCTGGAAGCAGGCAAAAAGATCGCCCTGGCCAACAAGGAAACGCTGGTCATGGCGGGGCCGCTCGTTATGGACCTGGCTCAGCGCCGCGGGACGGCCATTTTGCCGGTCGACAGCGAGCATAGCGCCGTGTTCCAGGCCCTGCAGTCTGGAAAACGGGCTGAACTGCGGCGAATCGTCCTCACGGCCAGTGGAGGGCCTTTCCGCAACTACACCCAGCAACAATTGTCGAAGGTCACGGTCGACGACGCCTTGGCCCATCCGACGTGGAAAATGGGGCCGAAAATCACCGTCGACTCGGCCACCTTGATGAATAAGGCGCTGGAGATTATCGAAGCGAGGTGGCTGTTTGATCTCGATGCCGACCAAATCGCGGTCGTGATCCACCCGCAGTCGATTGTCCATTCGATGGTCGAATGGGTCGACGGTTCGGTGGTCGCCCAACTCAGCCCACCCGATATGAAGTTGCCGATCCAGTATGCGTTGACGTATCCTGAGCGGCAGCCCGGCGTGGCGGCGAAGTTCGACTGGACTCGCTCGTGCCGGCTCGAGTTTGAGCCGGCCGACGCCGAGCGTTATCCCGCGTTGGGGCTGGGCATGGAGGCGGCGCGGCGCGGGGGCACCACGGGAGCGGTGCTGAACGCGGCCAACGAGGCCGCGGTTGCCGGTTTTTTGAAGGGCAGGCTGAAATTCAACCAGATCGTGCCGCTCGTGAAAAGCGTGCTCGATCATCATCATTTTGATCCGTCCCCGTCGCTCGATCGTTTGTCGCAGCTCGACGGCTGGGCACGCCAGGAGGTTGTGCGTTGCATTGGCAATTGATCGCGGGCATCGACTGGTTTCTCACGCCCGGAAACTGGCCCCTCATCCTTGAGGTGGCCCTCGGTATCGGCATGGTAATTTTCGTCCACGAACTGGGCCACTTTGCCGTGGCCAAGGCGTGCGGCGTGAAATGCGAGAAGTTTTACCTGGGCTTCGACATCGGCGGCTGGAAACTGTTCAAATACAAATGGGGCGAGACGGAGTACGGCATCGGAGTGCTCCCCCTGGGCGGATACGTGAAGATGCTCGGCCAGGACGACAATCCCAGCCGGCTGCACGAGGAGACGGAGCGGGCCAAGCTCAAATCGGCGGAGGGGGAAGCCGCGGGCGGGGCCATGGAAGGCGACTCGGTCTTCGACCCCCGCAGCTACCTGGCGAAAAACGTGCCGCAACGCATGGCCATTATTTCGGCCGGCGTGATCATGAACGTGATTTTCGCCTTTGTGGTCAGCACGATCGCCTACCACCTCGGCGTCGAGCAGATTGCTTGCGTCGTCGGAAAGGTCTTCGCCGGCGAGCCCGCCTGGAAGGCCGGGCTGCGCGAAGGGGATACGATCGTCCAGATTGGCGACGTGAAAAACCCGGTGTTCCGCGACCTGCAAACCGGCGTGGCGCTGGGCGACAACATCGAAGACGGCGTTGACTTCGTCGTTCGGCGACCCGGAGTCGAGGAACCGCTGAGTCTCAAGATCTTTCCCAAGCGGCGCAAGCTGATTCCGCTCATCGGCATGACCAACGGCCACACAAATCAAGTGGCCCTGGTTCTTCCCGGCGCCCTGGGTCCGGACTCGAAGTCCGTCGATCTGAAGACTGGCGACCGCATCGTCGCCGTGAATGGCCACGAGGTCTCCGAGGGGTGGCAAGTCGACGGTGAACTCGCAGAGAACCGCGGTCCGGCCGCAATCACCGTCGAGAGGAAGGAAGAGCAGTCAAGCAAAGACGGCGCGAAAGAGCCGGCCGACGCAAAAACCCCCGCGAAACGCCTCGAGGTGCAGCTCCCTGCCGTACCGATGCGGACATTCGGCGTGGTGATGGCCATGGGAAAGGTCGTGGAGGTGCAAGACGGCTCACCGGCGGATGCGGCCGGCATCAAGGCTCACGACCTGATTAAGGAAATCGACGGCCAGGATCCCGGCGACCCGATGCGGCTGGCGGAACGTCTGCGGCAACGCGACGAAGCGGCGGCCAAAATCACGATCGTCCGAGGCGGGCAAACGCTGACGAAAGACGTGGTGCTCGATCTCAACTCTTTCGACAACACGATGCCCGGCGACGACAGCCCGGTGGCGGTTCCTGCGCTGGGAGTGGCGCTGGCGGTCGAGAGCGAGGTCGCCGCGGTCGAACCGGACAGCCCGGCCGCAACGGCCGGCATCAAGCCGGGCGACACGGTCGAGAAGGTTCGCCTGTTGCCACCCGACGAAGAGATCCAAACCAAGAAGTACGGCCGCAAGAGCCTCCAGGAAATCAAGGAGATCGATTTCGCCAAGGAGCGGAACTGGCCGATCCTGTTCGCCCTCGTGCAGCAAGTGCTTCCGGAAACGCAAGTCGAGCTACAGCTCAAAGACAAAGAGCCGGTGAAGCTCAATCTCAAGCTCTCCGACGACTGGTTCAACCGGGACCGCGGTCTGCTATTCGAGCCAATGCTGGCGACTCAAAAGGCGGAGACGCTTCCCCAGGCGCTCGGTCTGGGCTGGAGCGAGACGAAGTATTCGCTGTCGCTTGTTTTCCGATTTTTGCGCAAGCTGCTCAGCGGCCAGGTCTCCGTAAAAGGAATCGGCGGGCCGGTGGAAATCGCTCGGCAGGCGGGCGCGACGGCCTCGGAAGGGCTCTCGCCGTTTTTGCTCTTCTTAGGGATGCTCAGCGCCAACCTCGCGGTGCTTAACTTCCTTCCGATTCCGATGCTCGACGGCGGCCACATGGTGTTTTTGGCCGCCGAAGGGGTGCGCGGCAAGCCGGTAAGCGAGCGCGTGGTTGCCTGCTTCCAGTTTGCGGGTCTCTTCCTCCTGGCCAGCCTGATGGTGTTCGTCTTGCTGCTCGACGTGGGGCTAATTCCCCGCGGGTAAAGTAGCAGGCACGCTCCGTCGTGCCGTTGCTTGAGCTGGGTGCCATTCACAGAGAGTTTCGGTAAAAGGCTCGCGGCGCCGAGGTTGACATCGACGATCTCTGGGCGGCGCAGCATCGGCACGACCGAGCGTGCCTGCTACTTTAGGCCAGGATGTCGTGCACGACGTTGCCGTGCACGTCGGTGAGGCGCATGTCGCGGCCGCCGAAGCGGAAGGTCAGCCGCGTGTGGTCGAGACCGAGCAGGTGCAACATCGTGGCGTGCAGGTCGTGGATTTCAACGCGGTTTTCGACGGCATAGTAGCCGTAGTCGTCGGTAGCGCCATAGGTCATGCCCCCTTTTACGCCGCCGCCCGCCAGCCACATGGTAAATCCGAACGGGTTGTGGTCGCGACCGTCGGCGCCCTGCGCCATCGGCGTGCGGCCGAACTCGCCGCCCCAAACAACCAGCGTCGAGTCGAGCAGCCCGCGGCCGCGCAGGTCTTTCAGCAGGCCCGCGATCGGCTGGTCGACGACACGCGCGTTCTTTTCGTGCCCATCCTTCAGGTTTCCGTGTTGATCCCAGCGGTCGGCGCCCACCCCTGGGCAGGTCAACTCGATAAACCGCACGCCGCGCTCCACCAGCCGCCTCGCCAGAAGACACAAGGCGCCGTAGCCTCGCGTCAGCGGGTCGGCCGCCTCCATGCCGTACAGCCGCCGCGTAGTTTCGGTTTCGCGGTCGAGATCCATCAAATCGGGCACCGCGCTTTGCATGCGAAACGCCAGCTCGTAGTTGGCGATGGCCGCTTCGAGCTGATCGTTGTGCCCGGTCCGCTCCAGCGCCTGCTGGTCGATGCGCGCCAACAGATCGAGTTTCGCGCGCTGCAGCTCGGCCGTGGCTTCGGTCCGCTCGACGTTCTCCACCGGGTGCTTGCCGTACTTGAAGACCGAGCCCTGAAACGACGCGGGCAAAAAGCCGCTGCCGAAATTGTCGAGCCCGCCGACGGGGATCAGTCCACCGTTGAGCACCACAAAGCCCGGCAAATCCTGGCATTCGCTCCCCAGTCCGTAAGTCAGCCAGCTCCCCGCGCTCGGCCGCCCCTGAATGCCGGAGCCCGTGTGCAGAAAATAATTGGCGCTCGTGTGCTCGGAAAACTTGGAGACCATCGAGCGCACGATGCACAGATCGTCGACGCAGGTAGCGACGTGCGGAAACAGATCGCTGACCGGAATGCCGCTTTCGCCGTACTGGCGGAAAGCCCAGGGGCTTTTTAGCACGCTGCCCACGTTGTTGAACTGCGTGGCGGGCACCTTCATTTTGATCGGTTGGCCGTGCTCGCGATCGAGCCGCGGCTTAGGATCGAACGAATCGACCTGCGACGGGCCGCCGTCCATGTAGAGGAAGATGACACTCGTCGCCTTGGCCGGAAAGTGCGTCGGCCGGGGCACAAGCGGGCTGATTTCGCCCGCGGCCGCAGTGCCGGCAGCCCAGTCGTTCATCAGCGTGGCCAGCGCCAGGGCACCAAATCCACCGGCGCACTGGGCCAGCATCTGGCGTCGCGTGACGGGCGAGGGTTGGTAGCGGCAGCAGTGCATCGTTCACCTGGGATCAAAACATCGATTATCCCTCGTAGGCAGCCGGGGCACAATGAGACCTGAGCCCAGGTCGTGCGCTCTTTGACTCTCTGTCAAACAAAACCGCAACTCACCGCAGATGGTTTTTCGGTGCCTGAAAGTGGGCAAGGCTACCAAATGTCGACCAATCCGCAGCACACAAGAAGGACGAGCACGACGAAGGCAACGGGGAATGCTAAGACCATGCCCAAAAGAGCGCCGAGAGCAGCATGGCGAGGACTCTTGCAAGAGCCGATTGATGCCCCGACGAGTGCCCCAGCAGTGAAAAGTAACAGAGGACCTTGGCGGTCATCGGTGGAGTTGAAGCTGGCGACGAACGCCCCGGCAGCCGGTGGCAGAAACGCCATCCAGGCCAACACCGTCTTGAAGGAGAACTGCGGGAGGGGCATTTAATACTCGTCTCGATAAGGCAAGACCGTCGGCGTTCTTCACTTCGGGCGGGAACCCACGTTTTGCCGGGTTTTCACCGGCGCCAGGTCCTTGAGAGTCACCCAGTGCCATTTGTGGCAGACTCCACAAGGTTCGTAGCGGCTCATGCCGAAATTCAACCCCAAGAGAATCGGCTGCCGGTAGACTTCGCCGCACCCGGGACAGACCATCTGGCGAGACCAGATCGCCCGCCACATCTTGCGGCCGGCGAAGGCGCCGAGCACCGCCGCGAGCCCCGCGACGACGAACATGACGAGCCACAACTGGATCAACAGTTGCCAGGTCTGCTGCTGCCAGCCGAACGCCCCGCGGTGCATGAGCACGATCGCCGAGTTGGAGAGCCCGTGCAGCCCCATGCCGATCGCCAGTCCGGCGGCGAGGCCGAGCCGGCCGCGGCGCGCGAGTGTTACGGCCGGCATGGCGAAAAGAACGTGCGCCATGCAGGTCATCAGCCGCTCGCTTAGGAATCCCCCGAACGAGTACCACGGCAGGCCCGCCAGCTTGGGGTCGTTCGACTCGGCGACGAAGCTGGCGACGAGCCAGATCTCGCCCACGGCAAATCCCAGCCCGGCGGCCATCGCCAGCGGAGCGATCATGCGGCGTGTCGGCCAAAGCGGGCGGCCCGCGGCCAGCAAGACGAACCAAGGCAGGAGCTTTGCCGGTTCTTCGGTCAGCGGAGCATACGCGAGGCGGATCGCGTCGCGCACGATCGACCAGTTGCCCTCCGACCACGCGGGCCGTTTCAGAACGGGTTCCAACGGACCGCTAAGTAGTGGCCGGCGCAAGACGAAAAAGGCCGCGGGGCTCATGAAGAAGCCCGTCACCAGCAAGGCCACCAGAGACAACCGGCGCCGGTCACGCGGACAGGTTTGCCAAAACAACGTTCCCCACGCCGCCAAGGCAAGGGCGGTCGTTACGGCGGCCATCACGTAGATCGGCTTCATAGGGCTTCAGGTTGCCTGGCAAGCGTCAAATCGCCAGGACTGTCGACGTTCGGCCAGCATTTTGCGGCGCGCTATAGAACGGGTTTGCGAAGAGCGAGCGGATGACATCTCGCGCACGGTCAAATGAACATCGAACCGGGAGACTTGATGCTAGCGGCCCTCGATCATACCGATGGTTTCGTCAACGCATCCCGCATCCCACGGCGTCGAAGATCTGCCCACCGCAGATGCTATCGAAATCGAGCCCACGACAGTAGCAGACGGACTGGGGTTGTTTCCCCGAAAGCACCGAGTTGTGCAAATTGGTAAACACGCTAATCCAGTTGGTGGCCCGCGGCACATCCCAGCCGACGTTAACTTCCGAGACCGGCAAATCGGTCAGCAGGGCGATAACATGGTCGATTTCACGGATCAGACGATCCGTCAGATCGGGCTTCATCATCAACTCGCCCTCTATCGGCGTGACTCGTCAGGCGATTTCAATCACCGGCTTTCCCAAAACATCAACACACGGCGTGACTCCCAGCCCCGGTGTTGTTCCGGCCGACATCCGCCCATGTCGTCGCTGGGGCGCGCCGTCCGCGATGCTGACCGTAACATAGCTGTTGAAATCGGTGCTCGTGAACAGGCATTCGGAAGGCGTGCTGTGGGCCAGGTGGGCGATCGCCGCCGTCACGATGTCGCCGCCCCAGCTATCTTCAATGGTCATGGCGATGCCCAGCGACACACAGAGGTCTCGCGCCTGCCGAGCCTTGGTCAGGCCGCCGAACTTGCTGATCTTGATGTTCACCACGTCCATTGCCAGGTCGGCCCGTCCGCGCAACAGAACGTCGATGCCGTCGATCACCTCGTCGAGCACAAAGGGGTGGTCGGTGCGCCGGCGCACGACGAGGCACTCGTCATAGCTCAGGCACGGCTGTTCGATGTAGATGTCGATATCGCGCACCGAGCGAACCACTCGCAGGGCATCGTGAGCCAGCCAGCCCGTGTTGGCGTCGGCTACCAGGCGGTCGCCCGCCTGCAGTTCCGCCGCGACGGCCCGAATCCGCTCGATATCGGTGTCGGGGTCGCCACCCACCTTAAGCTGAAAACGGCGATAGCCTTCGCTACGATATTTGGCGACCTTGGCCGCCATCTGCGCTGGCGATTCCTGCGAGATCGCCCGGTAGAGCACAAAATCCTCGCCGTAACGACCGCCGAGCAGCACGCAAACCGGCTGCCCGGTTGCCTTGCCCAGGATGTCCCAACAGGCCATATCGATGGCCGACTTGACGTAAGCGTGGCCTTTCATCGCGGCGTCCATTCGCCGATTGAGCCGGCCAAGCTCAAGCGGGCTCTCGCCGATCAGGTGCGGACCAAGCTCCGCTAGCCCGGCTCGGCAACCGGCGGCATAGGCCGGCAAATAGAAAGGCCCCAGGGGGCACACCTCGCCATAGCCGGTGATGCCCGCGTCGGTGTCGACCTGCACGACCGTGCTATCGAAGACGCTCACCGACTTGCCCCCCGACCACTTATAACTTCCCTCGCAAAGCGGTAGATCGACCCGGTAGGCGGAGATTTTGGAGATCTTCATAAGAAGGGACAGTCTCGTTGCGAGAGGTCGCCGGGCAGCTAGACTCCGGGTCGCTCAGGCCGCTTTCCGTTGCCGCTGCGCCGCTACTTCCTCATAGACTGCCAGCAATTCGCGGCAATTGCAATCGAGCGAATGGCGGAGGGCCAGCTCGCGTGCCGCGATGGCCATCGGCCCGCGGTTGGCCGGATTGGCGAGCGGCCGCAAGCATTCGGTTAATTCTTCGACGCTGGCCGGATCGTTGACGAGGTGTCCCTCGACGCCGGGAGTGATCAACTCACCGGCCCCGTTGTAGCGGCTTGTGACCACCGGCAAGCCGCTGGCCAAAGCTTCGAGCAACACCAGGCTGCAGGGATCGTAGAAGGTCGGTTGCACGTAGAGATCGGCCGCCGCGTAATAGCGAACCGTGTCGTCCGCCGGCCCAGCATAGATGACGGCCGGCTCATTGGCTCCCGCGTCGACCCTTGCCCGACGTTTCCCCCCCACGATGGCCGCTTTGACCTTGTGTCCTTCGTCGCGCAACCGTTTGACGGCCGAGACGAGCGTGGGCACGCCCTTGAGGCGGAAATTGTGAGCCACAATCAGCAGCAACGTGTCGTCGTCGGTAACGCCCAGCTCGTCGCGGACGACCCGCCGATAACGAGGCCGGTGATCTGGCGAAAACCGCTCGACGTCGACGCCGTTGTAGACAATCCTGATCTGGCTGCGGCGCACGCCGTGGAAGCGCTCGAAGTCGCGGGCCACCATGCGCGACAGGGCAATAAAGATCCTCTGTTCGGCCGAGTACTGACTGGTCAACAGCCGCTGAAACTCGCGGTAGCGAGGCAGCCAACGCGCTGTTTTCCGTTTCAGGCCGCGCAGCCACGGCGGCAAGAGCAGCAGATTCTGCTCGAAAGCCGCGGTGCGCGAACCGCCGTGCGGTTGAAACACGTCGCAGTGCCAGCCAGACCCCATGTCGTGGACCACGTCGAGCGAAAGCGAATCGAGAAGTCGCCGGGCCGCCAAGGCAAAATCGATCCGCGAAGCGGGCCGGTCGATTCTGTGCCGGACGATTTCGGGCAATTCGGCCGCAAACTGGCCGGCCACCACGTGGACCTCGTGACCGGCCCTGACGAGCCAGCCCGCATATTGGCTTGTCCACTGTTCGGCGCCACCGCGCGCCGGGTCGAGACTCTCGATCACGAGTCCGATTTTCATGGATGCGCTCCCAATCGACGCTCCATGGCGCGCTGCCGGAGAAGTACGCGGCGGATGAGGCGCTTGTCTGCCAGGCTTAAGCGAGAAACGCCCACGTAGCGCTTGATGAAGGCCATACGGAGCGTGTTGCCGATGCGCTCGCGAGGCGCCGAATAGGCTAGCTGCGCCAGATCCTTCACAATCCATCGGCCGCGCAGCCAGCGCCGATGCTCGACGCGCTGTAAGTCGATCAGACGGATCGCAAAACGCCGGCTGGCCAGTTCTTGGATGAAGAAGTGACAGCAGTAAAAGTCGCGGTGATTGAAGCCCGCCGCGTGAAAACGGTTTGCCACGTCGCCCACCGCCGTGACCAACGACAAGAGATCGTGATCGCGCCGGGTGCGTTCCGCCGCCGGCACGAAGCGCCGCCGCACAAAGTCGTCGAGTGGGGCAAAGCCGCACAGTTCTTCCGTCATGAAGAACGACTCGGCGAGGTCGCCGGTGACCTGCTCGCCAAAGGCGACCACGCGCATGGTGTCGATGCCGGCCTGCTTGAGGACCGCGACGTTGTCGGCTTCCACCCGACCGGCCGTAGCGCCGCCTCGCGCCCCGAACCACCCCCGCACCCGCTCGGCAAGCGAGCGCACGCGGTGCTTCTTGAGAAACAGCACGTGTCGGCCGCCGTGCACGGGAAGTTCCAACCGCCAGTTCTCGCGGTCGGGCAGCGCGCGCAGCAGGCGGCCGTTTGAGTTCTTCATCACGGCGTCGAAGCTCGCCAGGCCGATTCGCTCCAGTTCGCCGGCGTACTCTTGATCGACCCACATGCGGCCGTCGTCGACGCGGCGCATGCCGGCCGCCCCCTTCTTACGGGCGTGAGCGACGTCGAAACGGAGGTGGCTGAGATGCGTCATGCTTGGTCGCCTTTGGCTCGGCAAAAGGCGACATCGGGTATTCAGGCGGCTTTAACCGTTTCTCGCGGAGGCAAAAGCTGTTTCAATGCGCGGTAAACTTCGTTGATGTTCAGGTCGAGCATGCAGCGATGGTGCCCCAGGGGACACGTTCGACGCTGGCACGGCACGCACTCCAGTTCGCGCTGCAGGTGGATCGCCTGCGGATGGTAGTTTTCGCTGAGCCCGATGTGGGTGGGGCCGAACAGGGTGACGACCGGCACGCCAAAAGCCGCCGCAAAATGACGCGGGCCGCTGTCGGTCGTGACCATGGCTGCCGCTCGACGGACGCACGCCTTGCTCAGGCCGATTCGGAGGCGTTCTTCGGCCAGGCTGCACACCCGCGGGTGAGCCGCGCCGCGGACGATTTCGGCCGCGATCGCCCGTTCTTGCGGACCGCAGAGAACCAGGACGTAGCGGCGGTCGTCGACGGCCAGACGGCGCGCCAGGGAGGCAAAATACGTCGTCGGCCAGAGCTTGGCGGCGCCGTAGGCTCCTCCGGAGTTGAGCACAACGACCTGTTTGCCGTGCGGCAGGCGCAGTTTCCGCCAGACTTCGTCGGCGGCCTGCTCGTCGGCCGCGAGCGTGGCCAACTCGACCTGACGCGAAGCGCTGGGACAGCCGGCCGCGTAGGCCAACTCCAGGTAGTAGTCGAGCGCCGAGACCGGCGCCAGCCGTTTGCCGCTGCGCGGTGGGTAGAGCTTGCGGTTGAGCAGGATGCCGCGTCCGCCGCGCACATAGCCCAGCCGGTCGCGTGCGCCGCCGAAGCGGGCCAAAAGGGCGGTCCGCCAACTGTTGGGTAACAGGAGTGCCAGATCGACGCGATCTCGCCGCAGTCGCCGGCAAAGTGCCCAGCCTCGCAGACGCGAATCGGCCGAGCGTGGGTCGTAAAGCAACGGCTCATCGAGCCAGGGCGTGCCCGCCAGCACGTCGGCCGCCTGGGGACGCATGACTCCCAGGATGCGCGCCGCCGCGAAATGCTCACGCAGCGCACGCAGCGTCGGCGTCGCCATCACGACGTCGCCTACCCAGTTCGGCAAAAACACGGCGATCGTTTTCATGCGGTTCGAGCAAACGGGTCAGGCGGCACGCTTTAACGACTCGACGATCTTGGTCGTCGACACCCCGGCAACAAGCCCGACCACGCAGACTTGCCCACCGTAGGCGGAAACGACTTCATGCCCGACGACCTCGTTAGGCGCGTAGGTGCCGCCCTTGACCAGCACGTCGGGTCGCAGGCGATGGAGCAGATGGTGCGGCGTGGGTTCGTCAAAGATTACGACGTGGTCGACGGCCGCCAGTGCCGCGAGCATCGTCGCCCGGTCGCGCTCGCTGATCACCGGCCGAGTCGGGCCCTTCAGCCGCCGCACGCTGGCGTCGCTGTTCAAGCCCACCATCAGCACGTCGCCCAGGCGGCGCGCTTCGGCCAGGTAGCTGACATGCCCCACGTGCAACAGGTCGAAGCACCCGTTGGTGAAGACGATCTTTCGAGCCGCGCCGCGATGCGCCCGGCAGAAACGCTCAAGCTCGTCGAGTCCGCAGATCTTGTCCTGAGGCCAGAGGGCGCGTTCGACCAAATTTGCGTTCGCGTCGGCGGCTCGGCATTCGTCGACCAACCGCTGGCGGATTTCGGGGCGGGGAATGACGGCCACGCCGACTTTTTCCACCTCCAGTCCGGCCGCCACGTTGGCGAGTTGTAGCGCCACGGGGGGCGCCAGCCGGGCGGCCAGCGCCACGCCGATCATCGCCAGGGCCATGTCGCCGGCCCCCGTGATGTCGTACACGGCGCGGGGGCGGGTCGGAAAGATGCTGGCCGTCCCGTCGCGATCAACTAGGGCCATGCCGTCACGGTCGAGCGTGATGATGCCCAGGTCGAGCCGGAGCTGTTCGCGGAGCCGGCCGGCCGCAACAAAGGCGTCGGCCGCTGAGTTGATTCGCAGGCCGGTGGCCATCTCGGCTTCGAGCCGGTTCGGCGTCATGCTCGTCGCGCCCTGGTAACGCGAGTAATCGTGCGAGCGGATCGGGTCGACCAGCAGGGGCACGTTCGCCTGCCGGGCACGGTCGATCAGCTCGCGCAAGAGCGCCGGCGTACAAACTCCCTTGGCGTAGTCGGAGACGAGGATCACGTCGAACGAGGCCAGCCGATCGAGCAGCGGATCGAGCAGCTCTCGCTGAAGAGACGCGGCGATCGGATCGCGGACCTCGTTGTCAACCCGCAACATCTGGTGCGGATGTCGCCCCTGAGCCCGGCCGATGAAACGTTCTTTGACCGTCGTCGGTCGGGAGTGGTCCTCGAGCAAGGCCGAGCTGTCGACGCCGGCCTCATCGAGCAACCGCCGCACGAGTTCGCCATCGCGGTCGGCGCCGACGACGCCGGCGCACGTGACCTCGGCTCCCAGGCCGCGGAGCATGTTGCAGACATTGGCCGCACCGCCCAGCCGCGCTTCACGCTGATCGGCGCGCAGCAGAATGACCGGCGCCTCCTGGCTCACCCGCTCGGCGTCGCCGAACGTGTAACGGTCGAGAATCAAGTCGCCCAGCACCAGCACACGCGGATGGCCTAGGCGATCGAATGCAGAAAGCAGGTCAGGCGAATTCATGGGTGCGGTCTTCCTTGACACGATCGCCCAGGCGGAGGCTTCAGCGCGCTTGCGGCCGCGCGTTTAAGTGGGCCGCTAACCGTCCGTGGTGCCCGCGAGTTTTACCGCCTTAGGCAATGCCGGGCAAGGCTAGCCGGATGATTCGCCGGCTCAAATTAACCCGAGCGTAAGTTTTGATCTCGTGCTCTGGCGGATTCGCCGCGGAGTGGCCGGACGGAGTGTAGCCGTGGGCGAGGCGGCGGTGAGCATAAGCCTCCTTCGCCCCGCCGGGCAGACAAATCGGAACAGCAATAGGCGTAAGCGAGGAGAACAACGCAATTTACCTTGCTTGCGCGTCGCGCGTGTCGGGCGCAGCCCGGAGCGTTAATCCAGCACAAACGGGCTGCCCGATACGTCTTCGTGGCGGATTTCGTCGACCGGTTCCTTGCGTCCCTCCCCGGCGTAAAGCCGGTTGGGGCAGTTGAAGACCCAGCCGGGCACCTCGCCCACGTTCTTGTAGGCGTGTACCACGCCGGGAGGAATGATCACCGCCTGCATGTTCGACTGGCCGACCACAACCGTCTGTCGACGGCCGTAAGTGGGCGAATGCTGGCGAGCGTCCCAAAGATAGAGCTTGAAATCGCCGGGTCCCAGGAACGCAAAATAGTCGGACTGGTCGACGTGCTCGTGCGGCCCGCGGGCCACGCCGGGCCGCGTCTCGCTCACGTAGCCCATGCGCGGCCAATCGACCGACGCCAACTCGTCCTGGCGGTAGACTTCGACTAACCAGCCCCGCGCGTCGTTGTAACGCTTAAGCGCTTTGAAAACGACGCCGTCGATCGGTCCAGGTTCGAATAACAAAGTTAAACTCCGAAGAAGAGTCTTGGGTTTTAGGTCTTGGCTCTTCGATCTACAGATCCGGCCCGAAGCCGAAGTTCCAAGACCTAAGACCCAAAACCTAAGACCATCTTAAGTACCAAAAATGCCTGTGAAAACCGCACTTGACCCTCTGCGGGTGATCTCGTATTCTCCCCGCCACTTCGCGGCTGACGGTCACCTGCTGATCGACAGCAACGGAGCTTAGTCGTCAAAACCACGTGGTTGGGTCTGCATCTGGGAAGACGCAAGCCTTCCTGCGGACCACGAGGCGCTGTCCGCCAGCACGGATGCGGGCGGCACGCTTCGCTAGAGCGACCAATCGCTCCCGGAAACGGATGGCGTCCTTTGCCCCCCTGGGACCTGTTCTTTCCGGGAGTTTTTTTGCGCGCGGAGGTCTTGGCCTTTGGGTCTTAGGTTTGGATCTTAGGTCTTGGGTCTTAGGATACGATGGCTGTAGTTTACTAAGGCCCAAGACTGCCCGAGACCTAGGACCTCTGCCTCCGCCCATGTCGCCGCTCAAGGGAACGCCCACAACGGAACGCTTCTCTTTAGACCTCGAGTATCTGCCAAAACTTCCCAAGCAGAAACGGGTGCCGATCGGCTGTATCGGCGCGGGGTTCATCATGGCCGACTGCCATCTTGTGGCCTATCGGCAGGCCGGCTTCAACCCCGTGGCCATCACCTCCCGCACGCGGGTGCGGGCCCGATCCGTGGCCGATCGCCACGGCATGGCCAAGGTGTATGAGACCTACCGCGATCTGCTGGCCGACGAAGAGATCGAGGTCATCGACATCGCCGTTCCGCCCGACGCTCAATTTCCCATCATTAAAGAGGCGGTGAAACACAAGGGGCACCTGCGCGGCATCCTGGCCCAGAAACCGCTGGGCATGAATTACGAGGAAGCCAGGCAGATTGTGGCCCTCTGCCGGCGGGCCGGAATCACGCTCGCCGTCAATCAGAACATGCGCTACGACCAGTCGGTGCGGGCCTGCAAGTGCCTGCTCGACCGCGGCGATCTGGGGGAGCCGGTGCTGGCCACGATCGACATGCGCGCCATCCCGCACTGGATGCCCTGGCAGGAGCGCTTGGGCTGGGTGACGCTGCGGATCATGAGCATCCACCATCTCGACACGTTTCGGTTCTGGTTTGGTGACCCGGCGCGGGTCTTCGCCAGCATCCGGCCCGATCCGCGGACCGCGCGAAAGTTTGCGCATTCCGACGGCATCTGCCTTTACATCCTGGAATACGCCGACGGCCGGCGGGCCGCCTCGACCGACGACGTCTGGACCGGTCCCGCTCTGGAGGGAGCCGAGGGCGACATCTCCATCCGCTGGCGGGTCGAAGGCACGGCCGGCATGGCCCGCGGCACGATCGGCTGGCCCGACTATCCCCGCCGCACCCCTAGCACGCTCGATTTCACCACGCTCGCCCGGCCCGGCTACTGGTTTCAGCCCCGCTGGAAAGAGGTCTGGTTTCCCGACGCCTTCGTCGGCCCGATGGCCCAACTGCTGTGCGCGCTGGAAGAGAACCGCGAGCCGGAGATCAGCGGGCAAGACAACCTCAAGACGATGGCCCTGGTTGAGGCCTGCTACCGCTCGGCGGCCGAGCATCGTGCCGTGGCGTTGAGCGAAATCACGGGAAGAAGGAAATAGACGGAGACGGCCTGCTACGCCTATTCCGTCAGCTTCCAGCCGGCGGGGGATACTTCCAGGCCGGAGTGCCCGGCGTATTGATCGTAGACGGCCTCCATCTCGTCGATCGAGTCGAAGAAACCGACGACGAAGGCCGCGCTGAACGATTCGCCAGCCTGGATCGGCCGGCCGCCGAACTCCTCGATCATGCAGACGTAGCCGCGCTGGTGGCACCAGGCCTCGCTCACGTCCGACGCCTTGAGGGTCATGCCGGCCAGCCACGGTCCGTCTTTGCCCGTTTTGGCGTCGCGAAGATGGTAGGCGCGGATCACGCGCCGCGGGACGCTGCCATTCTCTCGCCGATAGATGAACTTCGCGTCTGGCGGAAAATCGGCGTCGAACTCTTTCGCCGGTATCCGCCCGTGGTAGCTGAGATAGACTTCGCTGAACGTGTCGCCGTGCTGGTGCTTGATGTGCCCCGGCATGTCGACCCGCAAGAACATGGCCGGGCTGGAGTTGACGGCGTCGACGCGATCGGAGGAAACGAAATAGCGCTTTCCGGCCGGAAACACCATCCGTTGCGTCCAGGTGCTGCCGGCTTTCTTGCCCGGGGCGGCCGATTTGTACTGGAAGGTCTGCTGGACGGCGACGAAGTCGCTGCCCCGCACCACCATCGGACTGAGCGCCTTGGCCTGCGTGCAGATCTGCGGCCCCTCGATCGACCGCTTGGCGATCTTGCCGTGAAAGGCGTTGCCGAACTGGTAAACCATTTCCTTGGGAAGCTGATCGCGGTAAGTCTCGTCGCTCCCCGGTTCCATGATCCAGTCGACGATGTCGAGCCCGTAGCCCGCGTCGCTAAAGCCCGTTCTCTTGTCGAGGAACGAACCGGCGGCCACGCCCGTAACGTATCCCTTTTTCCGCACCACCGCCTCGAGTTCGGCCGTGCTGATCTTGATCTGCTGATCGTCGTCAACGACCTCGTAATCGGCGCCCAGCGCCGGCAAGGCAAGGCCGAATACCAGACAGCAATAGTAAGTACGGCGGATCACGGGATTCGCTCCACGCAGAAAACGCTTCGACGATGCGCCACTTGAATCAGCATCTATTCAAAAATGCGGGACTCCGGCCAGGCGATCCGGGAACGCCGCCCCGCGTGATTATTGGCCGTCCGTGAGTACTTTGTGCAAGTGTATGTGGTGCGGGCCGAGATTCCCGCCGTAGTTGCCGGCCGTGATGCGGACGATGCCCGGCCCACAGGCGGCTCGGATGCCGCGGCGGGTGGCCTCTTCCACGGCCGCCAGATCGAGGCCGTCGATCACGATCTCGTAGACCGCGTTGACGTTTTCGCCCAGGGCCGATTCGACCCGGCCGCGCAACGTGGGGCAGTAGGCGTCGTTCGTGCTGGCCCGCAGTTGTTTGTAGCGGCTGCCGACCTTGCTGCCGCTGCGCACGACCCCGCCGGGAAACGGGAGAATCACGCCCGGCACCGCCCGGATCGCGTTGGCGGCCGCTTCCGCCGCGGCGAGGGTTCGCGACTGACTTTCGCCGAGGATCAAAAAATTGCCGCCCGCGACGCCTTTGGCCGTGCCGAACAAGTCTTCGCAGGTAAACTCGCCGTCCATCACGGGCACACGCCAGAACCGCCGCAGATCGAGCTTCTTGCTTTTCTGATAACCGTCTCCAAAGAACCGCAGGTTACCGCCGATCTTGATCGACTTATCCTTCACGACCGGCAGGCCGTTGTAGCAGGCGGTCGTGGCGCAGGTGAGCACGCACTGCCCGACGCGGTTCACGGCCGCTTTCTGAAGCGCATCCCGGCTAAAGGCGAACAGGAGCAGACTCACGCCGGGCCGTCCGTCGGGGGTCTCCTCGGCCGGCAGCACGCGTTCGATTCCCGCCTCGGCATCGCAGCCGATGACCGAGGCCGCGTAGCCGGTGGTCTCTTGGGCGGCGATTTGCGCCCAATGTGGCGTTTCGGCCGTCACGATCAACCGGGCCGCCGTCATCGGGAACGCTTCGGCAAAGGTATCTTCGATAATCGTCGATTCAATCGTCAGCAAGGAGCTCTCCGGCAAAAAGGTCGTGGCGATTTTACGCTAAGGGAGTCGCTCTCCGCCACTGGCGATGAGTGACTCCCTCTCCCACCGGGAGAGGGCGGGTGGAATGTGGAACATTGAATTATGCTGCCAGCAAAATGACGGCGCCGACGTCTTCTGCGCGAAACGCCCTCTTCGAAATCAAGGAAACCCGTGCGCAACGATGTCCGGGCCCGCTCACCCTCTCACGGCCGCCTTCGCCCAGCGATAGCTCAGAAGCACGCCCCCGACGGGTGCTATGTAAAACAGGTCGTAAACGCACAGCCGCGACAGATCGTGCCACCACGCCAGAGGAAGCCAGGACTGCTGGAACCGCCAAAGGCCCGTCTGGACGAGCGCGACGATACCGACGAGCAGAATCAGCCGCCAGCGAATCGCTGCCGCCCTCAGTGCCGCCTGAATGGTGATCAGGTCGAGTGCCGTCCATGTGGCAGCCATACCGAGTAGGCTCAGGGTCTCCTTCGCTCGCAACCAGCGTGCGCCCGGAAACAATTCGAGCCGGTACCTCCAGACCCAGGACGCCAGCGCGGCACTCGCCACCCAAACGAAGAGCGTCCGTAGGGTGAACTGTCGTAACGAGTTGGCATCACCGCTTGGGGTGTCGTCGCGCTCGATGTGCATTCCGAACTCACCCAGCAGAGAGAGTACGACGAAGCTCAGTATCGCGTGCGGCTGCAATTCCCAAGCGCCCCAGGTCCGCTGTAGGTGCCGTCCGGTCAGCTCCAAAGCGGCGTACCAACAAGGCCAGCGCACGTACCGAGGCGCCGATCCCAGGGCCGCCCAGATGGTAACCAGCCCGGCCTGTCCGTTCACGAAGGCGCCGGTCCACCACCACGGTCCGGCCGGCGGCGTCACGGCAAAACCTACGGTCGAGGCGATGCAGAAGATTACCGCCAATGCGAGAACGGTTCGGGCGAAGAGGGTGGATGAATACATCGGAGAACCGGCGCCGTGGCTCCACGGCGCAGCAGCACCTATTACTATAGGGCTCCTGTCGCACGCCCGCACCGGGAACGAACCACAAACAACCCCAGCATTTGCTGGTGCTGGTTGGCAGCGGCGGCGGGCAGTGTTAGGATCATCCGCATGAGCATCGACGTCAGCGAAATCGGCGAAATTCCGGCTATTTGGACACGACGCCATTTGCTGGGCCTGGAAGAGCTTTCCGCCGAGGAACTGAACTGCATCCTCGATTCGGCCGCGATGTTCAAAGAGGTCACCAGCGGCTGTCGCCAGAAGCTGTCGATGCTGGCCGGACGCACCTGCGCCAACCTGTTCTTCGAGGCCTCCACGCGCACCCGAACCAGCTTCGCCCTGGCCGCGCGCCGGCTGGGCGCCGATACGGTCGATTTCAGCGCCTCCGGCAGCAGCCTGTCGAAAGGTGAAACGGTCATCGACACGGCCAAGAACATCGAGGCGATGGGGGTCGACGTGGTGGTCGTGCGGCACCGCACGCCCGGCACGCCCCATCTGCTGGCCCAGAACCTCGACTGCTCGGTCATCAACGCGGGCGACGGCCCGCACGAGCACCCGACGCAGGGACTGCTCGACATCATGACCATCCGCGAGCACCGGCCCGACATCGCCGGCCTGACCGTGGCTTTGGTGGGGGACATTTTCCATAGCCGCACGGCCCGGTCGAACATCTGGGGATTGAAAAAGCTCGGCGCGCACGTCATCGTCTGCGGACCCTCGACGCTCGTCTCGCCGCGCTGGCGGGAGTTGGGTGTCGAGGTGTCGTATAGCCTGGACGAAATCCTGCCCCGCTGCGACGTGCTCAATCTGCTGCGCATCCAGTTCGAGCGGCAGTCGACGCGCCCCTTCCCGTCCGTTCGTGAGTACGCCCATCTTTATGCCATGACGCGGGAGCGGCTTCAGCGAGCCAAGCCGGGCATCCTGATCCTGGCTCCAGGCCCGATCAACCGGGGCGTCGAGGTGACGCCTGAGGTGGCCGACGGCCCGCACTCGGTCATTCTCGAACAGGTGACCAACGGGCTGGCGATTCGCATGGCCGTGCTCTGGCTGGTAACCGGCGCTGCCGAGGGGTAACACGATCGTGTCCGGAATCCTGATCAAAAACGGCCGCGTCATCGATCCGAGCCAGCAACTCGATCGCGTCATGAACCTCCTCCTGCGCGACGGCCGCGTGGCCGCCTACGATGCCAGCGAGAACGGGCAAGACGTGACGATTGACGCCGCGGGAAAGATCGTCGCCCCGGGTCTGATCGACATGCACGTCCACCTGCGCGAGCCCGGGCGGGAAGAGGACGAGACGATCAAGACGGGCACGGCGGCCGCGGTTGCGGGCGGCTTCACGTCGATCGCCTGCATTCCCAACACCGAGCCGCCGATCGACACGCAGGCCATGGTGGAGTTTGTTCGCCACCAGGCCGTTCTCGCCAACAACTGCAACGTGTTCGTCGTGGCCTGCGTCAGCAAGAACCGCGAAGGAAAAGAGCTGGCCGAGATCGGCCAACTCGTCGAAGCAGGGGCCGTGGCCTTCAGCGACGACGGGGCGCCGGTCTACGACGCGGAGTTGCTCCGCCGGGCCTACGAATACTGCCTGATGTTCGACAAGCCGATTCTGAACCATGCCGAGGTGCTCGAGCTGACGCGAGGCGGAGTGATGCACGAAGGTCTCGTCTCGCTCTCGCTGGGTCTGCCCGGCATGCCGGCCGCCGCCGAAGAAGTGATGACCGGCCGCGACATCGTGCTGGCCGAGGCGACGGGCGGACGGATTCACATCATGCACATCTCGACGGCGGGGAGCGTCGAGCTGGTGCGGCGGGCCAAGCGACGCGGCGTGCGTGTGACAACGGAGGTTTGCCCACACCATTTCACCCTCACCGACGAAGCCCTTCGATCCTTTGATTCCAACTGCAAGATGAGCCCGCCCCTGCGGGCCGGAGCCGACGTGGAGGCCTGCGTCGCCGGGCTGGTCGACGGAACGATCGACGTCATCTGCACCGACCATGCACCGCACGCCGCCGAAAAGAAGATGCAGGAGCTCGACCGGGCTCCCTTCGGCATCGTCGGCCTGGAGACCGCCTTAGGTTTGGTATCGACGCACCTTGTCGCGCCCGGTCATCTCACCTGGCCGCAGGCAATCGAGAAAATGACGATCAATCCGGCCCGCGTGCTTCGTCTCAACAAGGGGACGTTGGCCATCGGCGCCGACGCCGATGTGACGGTAATCGATCCCGATCACGAATGGATCGTCGATCCGAGCCGCTTCCGCTCGAAGAGCCACAACACGCCCTATACTGGCCGCAAGCTCCGCGGCCGGGCCGACACCGTGATTGTCGGCGGCAAAGTGAAGTACAGACGCAGCGGTGAATCGGGCTAGCGGCCATCGTAGCAGGCACGCTCCGTCGTGCCGTCGCAGCGCATCGATGGACCGCCCACTCGCCCAAAGTTTAACGGCACACAGGGGTGTGCCTACTACTATGTGAGTGCTAGGGCTAAGACTATTCTTCCAGCACCTCATGCCGCGTGCTCGCCTGGGCACCGCGCTCGTCGGTGACGCTCAGGTAATAGACCAGCGGCCTGGCCGTGGGAAGCTCCACGGAGACCGCGTCCCGGGTGTGAACGGCGCTGACGCTCTGCCAGCCGCGCTTGTTCCAGGGGCCGCTCGCGACCGCGAAATGAGCCTCGGCCCGCATGATGGGGACGCTGGATGTGAATCGCGCCACGGCACGGTTCCCCTGGTGTTCGGCGGGCTCGACGGAGGGCAGCGGACGACCGTTCTTGAGGATGCCGTCGACGTAGATGCCGATCTCGGGGGGCGCCCAGCCGTCGGGATGGCTGTGGGGCATACGCACCTTGAGGCATAGGTCGACGCGGCCGGGAACGAGGGCGTACGACTTCTGCCAGCTATCCAGCGGATAAGAGTAGTCGTTCGTGCCGTTGATGAAGAGGATGGGGCAGCGCACGCCCGGCAGGTAGTTCGACGGATCGAAATGGTCGACCCACCGCTTGCGCTGGTCGGCGGGCATGCGGTCGAACGTCGGCTTCCAGACGCTGTCTTCCGCCACATATCCACAGCCGTAGACCGGCACGGCCACTTTCAAGCGGTCGTCGAGCCCGGCCACGATGCAGGTGAGGTACCCGCCCCAGCTTATGCCGGTGATGCCTACCCGGTCGGCGTCGACCTCCTCGCGCGAGGCGAGCAGCGATCCGCCGCGGATCACGGCTGCCACAGCATGGTAGGTCCACATCTGGTCGATTTCATCGTCGGTGAAGCTGCGAAACTTGGTGCGGTCGTCCTGTTCGGGTCCTCCGTCGGCCAGACGCTCGCCGTCGGGCCCGTGCCCGGCCAGGTCCATCGCCAGGGCCGCGTAGCCGCGGTCGGCCCAAAGTCGGACCCATTCTGAAAATGCCTTTCCGCCGCCGCCATGCACGAGCAGCATCGCGGGAAACGGCCCGTCGCCCTCTTTCGGCCGGGCGTAATAGGCGAAGACGCGTGTCGGGTGTTCCTCGAGCGGCTCGCTCGCGTAGAAGACCTCCTGCACGCCGTCTTTTGTCTCGCCCCACGTTGCCTCGGGCGTCTGTTTGAGCTCGTCGAGGTTCCAAGGTCCCGACTTGTCGGCTGCGCCGGCCGGGGCAAGACCGACAAGCAGCAAACCGGCGAGCCAGCCAGCGCGTTTCATCCAGCGGAGCATGACGTGACTCCTTTCTCGTCCAGGGACGTTATTCAGCCGGCGGTCTGAGCCAACGGCGACCCCGGGGAGGGCGCCGAATGCCGGCCCGGAAGTACGATTCGACCGAGTTGGCGGCTCCAAGCCCACGGTCGCCGTTGGCTCCCTGTTAAACCAACCCGGCGTAAAACGCGAACTCCTGAACCGGACAACGCTAGCCCAGCCAAGTTCCTGGCGGATTAATTTAAACGATCTTCCGGCGGCGAGGTAGTTTGAATTGCAATGCGCCAAGAGCCCATCCAAGAACCGGCGGGCTGCTGAGACGCCCGCTCGACAACGCCGTCCTCGGCGGCCGCCGGTCCGATCGCCCCACCGGGACCGGGCGGCGAAGTCTCCGCACGACGGTTTCCACATGCAAACCCGATCGCGGCCGACTACTATAGCCGCACAGGAGGCAAGACCGTTACCGGGACGGGGATTATTTTCCAATCGATGGACGACCTGCTCAGAAGGTTTTTTCGCCAGCGGTACATCGTGTCCGCATCGAGTCGGGGCTGGGAGTGGTTGGAAGGGCGACACCCCTTGTCGGGCCTTCCTCTTGCCGCCGATCCCGCGACGGCGAACGCGGCGTTTGTGGGTGCTGTGTACCAGGACGTGCTCGGACGCCAGCCGGACGCGGCGGGCCTCACCTGGGGAACGGCGCAGGTCGATTCAGGTCAGCCGCGATTCCAGTTCATCGAGCAGGTGGCCGACAGCCAAGAGGCGGACGCCGATTTTATCGACGCGGTGTATCGGGTCTATCTCGGCCGCAACGCTGACGAAACGGGTCTGAAATACTGGGTGCACGAGATGGCGGCCGGGGTGAGCAATCAGGAAATCGAAGCCCTCATCCTGGCCAGCCAGGAGTTCTATTCTCGTGCGGGAGGCAGCCATCTGGATTGGATCCAGGCGGCCTATCGGTCCGTTCTTGGACGCGGTGCCGAAGCGCAAGCGGTCACTTGGGCGGAGTCTCAGTTGCAGTCCGCCGGGGGCTTCGATCGTATTGCGTTGACGCTGGCGATGAGCACGGAACGGTCCAACCACGTCGTTGAACAGGACGTGTCGGAGTATCAGATTCAGATCGACCCAAGCATCTCGGCGGCGCTGGCGTCGGAACTCGCCAGGGGCGAGATTAGCGAACAACAGTTGAGCGTTGCTTTGCTGGCCACCTCGGAATATTTCGACGTGCGCACCGGCGTGCCGGTCAGCACGGTGCCGGTCCCCAACGTGTTGCCACTGGCCCAAAAGACGATTGCCGACATCGCGGCCAAGGCGGCAACGGGAACCGCCAATGTCGTCTTCGTGGGCGACTCCATCACCCAGTTGTGGTCCACGGAAGGAATCTCGGACTGGAATCAATACTTCGCCCCCCTGCACAGCCTCAACGCGGGCGTCGCGGGCGACACCACGCAAAACGTTCTTTGGCGTCTCGACCACGGCAATTTGACCGGTATTTCGCCCAAGTTGGCCGTGCTAATGATCGGCGTGAACGATCTGACCAACAGCAACGGTGCCAGTGACATTGCGGCCGGTATCACCGCGGTCGTTGAGAAGCTTCAGAGCGAGTTTCCGGGCGTGAACGTGCTGTTGCTGGGGCTTCTTCCCGCCGGCCAACCAGCCGATCAACGGGAAATCGCCGGCGTGAACGAACGAATCAAGCCGTTGGCCGACGGGGAGCACGTCTGGTTTGTTGACGCTGGCTCGCGGTTCCTCAATTCGGACGGAAGCCTGAACACCGGTTTGTACCAGAGCGACAACATCCATCCGAACGCACAGGGCTACGCCGTCCTGGCGAAGGCGATCGCGCCCTGGGTACAAGCGCTTTCCTAACTCGTGCTGGTGTGTCGCAGAGCCAGGTAAGTGAGACGGGCGCAAATCTTGTGGCGCAAAAGCGAGCCAGAAACCCGCGCCAGGTTCTCAAAGGCTTTTGAAGGCGGATGGGGAGGGATTCGAACCCCCGTTGGACTCACGCCCAAAGCAGTTTTCAAGACTGCCGCCTTCGACCGCTCGGCCACCCATCCGACGTAACCATTCGGCGCAACTCTAGCAACCGCCGGCCGCCGGTGTCAAATCGACGCGACAAGAGCAGGAACGGTTCGCCCTCGATGCCCGCCGGGGCGGGATGG
Source organism: Pirellulales bacterium (assembly GCA_035550375.1). GTDB lineage: Bacteria > Planctomycetota > Planctomycetia > Pirellulales > JAICIG01 > DASSFG01. Next base: position 60,576 of record DASZPH010000007.1, read on the forward strand.
CCAACCTCGTCGCCAGCGTCGCCCGGTGAAACCGAAGCCCGGACGGCGTCGCAAAAGTAAATTCGCCGTCAGAAGGACGCGACGTCCCGCCACCACGGCAGCGCATTGACGCCAATCTTGTTCAGCTTGTTGCGGCCCCGTCGTGGGGGTACACTCCCTCTCGAGGGGGCACTCAAGCAGGAGCCGAAATGTTTGAGAACCATTCTGCATTCGCTCGATGCTCGGCGGCTGTACGTAGGGTGATCGGTCTGTGCTCGTTGCCCCTTATCATCGTGGGGCTCGTCTGGGCCTCGCCTGCGCGACATGCCACTGCACAGCCGCCCGTGAGCCGTTCGTCGGCCGAGGATGATGAGGAGCGGGCGCATCGGCTGACCGAGATGCGCGAACGTATCAAGGCATTCAAAGCGTTCGTCGGCGAAAGTCAGCGGAACGAACTGGCGCTCGTCACAGACCCGATCTTTCGGTTCAGCGATCCGGCTCGGACATTTTCCGACGGTACGATCTGGGCCTGGGGTGAAAAAGGCCGGCCGGCCGCGCTGATTACGATCGAGCGATATGAAACCTTTTGGTCCTACGAACTGGTGTCGCTCACCACCGGCCAGCTTCAAGTGACTCGACCCGATGGCGTGCGCTGGAGTCCAAGTCAGCCCGGCGTCGACCTGAAGCCGATGCCCGATGCTCCGACGCCGGCCGAACGCGAATCCGCTCGACTTCGGCAGATGCGCGACATCGCGAGGCGATTCGCGCTCTCGGAGACTTTCCGCGAAGAGACTTACGAATTACGGCTGTTGCCGAACCCCGCGCATCGTTATTCAGACGACGACGACGGCTTGGTCGACGGGGCCTTATTCGTGTACGCTTACGGCACGAACCCCGAGACCGTGTTGGTTGTCGAAGCGCGTGGCGCGCCCTCGGGCGCCGCCAGTTGGCAGTATGGCTTTGTTCGACTCACGGCGGCGGCCGTGTCGGCAAAAATCGGCGATACGCTGGCTTGGTCGGTTGAGCCGTGGGTGCGGCCCACGTATACGAATTTCCAACTTCCCTGAAGCGGTGACGTCGGCGTCCTACGGTGCCTCGAATCGTCGGCGAGCTATGGTGCCGTTGCCGCCTGCCGATTCCGTGGTGCCTCGCCCCCGTCAACGGCGTTCTTTCCGCCTTCGTTCACCGGGTCGTCTGGCGGGTTCGCCCCAACGACGCCTGAATCGCCAGCGCGCTCTGCGGCTCAGTTGATGCCGGAGGACGCGAACGCTAATTTGGTGTTTTAGTCGCGTGTCTTGGCGTGCCTCGATGGAGTCTTTGATCCGGTCGATCGCAGGGTTGGCGATCAGCGGTGTGGTCGGCGCGCTCTTGGGCCGACGCCGCGCGTGGGGACAGTGGCTGTCGACGGCCATTGCTGCCGCGAGCGCCGTCGACGGAATCGCAGCCGTCATCCGATGGTACGCTTCCGGTTCGATCGAAGACTGGCAGCGCTCGTGGGCGCTGGTACCGCAGGGGCTCGCCGACGGCCGGCTCCAATTTGTCGGCTTCCACGTCGGGCTCGACGGCGTCTCCGCCATCTTTCTTCTGCCCATCTTTCTGGTCTCGCTGCTGGGTTCGATCTACGGCCAAGGCTACTGGCGGCAAACCGAGCATCCTGAAACGGGAGCGAAGCTGAGGTTGTTCTACGGTTTTTGTGCGGCCGGCATGGCCCTGCTCGTGGTCGCCCGCAACACGATCGTATTTCTCTTCGGGTGGGAAGTGATGGCCCTCAGCGCCTTCATGCTCGTGACCACCGAAGACGACAAACCGGCCGTGCGCGAGGCGGGGTGGACCTATCTGGTGGCGACGCACGCGGCGACGTTGACCCTCTTCGGGCTGTTCGCGGCGCTCTTGGGCATCACCGGCTCGTTTGATTGGCCGAATCGCGAGCCGTTTACGCCGACGCAGGCGAACGTCCTCTTTCTGCTGGCGGTCATCGGGTTCGGCCTCAAGGCCGGCATCATGCCGCTGCACGTCTGGCTGCCAGGAGCGCACGCCAACTCGCCCAGCCACGTCTCGGCGTTGATGTCGGGCGTGCTCATCAAGATGGGGGTGTACGGGCTGGTTCGCGTGTCGTCGTTTCTGCCTCAGCCGCCGCTCTGGTGGGGCGGCCTGTTGCTGACGCTGGGAGTTGTGTCGGGCGTGCTGGCGCTGGCCATCGCCGTCGCCCAGCAAGACTTCAAACGCCTGCTCGCTTACAGCAGCGTCGAGAACATCGGCATCATTTTCATCGGGCTGGGCGCGGCCCTTCTGGGGCGCTCGATGGGACGCCCCGAATGGGTCGCGATGGGCCTCGGCGGCGCCCTCTGGCACGTCTGGAACCATTCGCTCTTCAAATCGCTCCTTTTCTATTGCGCCGGCTCGGTGATCCACGCCAGCCACACGCGCGAGATCAACCAACTGGGCGGGCTGGCCAGGCGGATGCCCGCGACGGCGCTGGCGTTTGCCGTCGCGGCGGCCGCCGTGTGCGGGCTGCCCCCACTGAACGGTTTTGTGAGCGAGTTCCTGATCTACCTGGGGTTGTTCTCGATGCTGGGCGTGGGGCAAACGCCCTCCGAATCGCAAACCCTGCTGGCCGGTTCGTTGGCGGCGCCCGGGCTGGCCCTGATCGGGGCGATGGCCGTGGCCTGCTATGCAACGGCGTTTGGCGGCATTTTCCTGGGATCGCCCCGCAGCGACCATGCGCGCGAAGCCCACGAGTCTGACGGGACGATGCTCTTGCCGATGGGCCTGTTGGCGGCGGCGTGCGTTGCGATGGGACTCTTGCCGCATCTCGTGGCGCCCGCGCTTGATCGGGCGGTGGCGGCCTGGTCGAGCGCGCCGCTGGGAGGCGACACGCTTGCGGACGGGCTTGCGCCGATCGCCAGCTTCGCGCCGCTCGGCTGGCTGAGCGTGCTCGGCTTCTTGCTCGTCGGGCTGTGCGCGACGGTGGGCGTCGCCTTCTGGACGCGCCTGCGTCCCGACGTGACCTCGACCTCGGTCACCTGGGGCTGCGGCTACCTGGCGGGCACGCCGCGCATGCAGTACACGTCGACCTCCTTCAGCGAACTGATCGTGGCCCTGTTTCGCTGGGTGGTTCGGCCCAACGTCGCGGCGTCGACCATTCAAGCCCAAGACCTCTTTCCGCAGCAGGCGAGCTTCCGCACCGACGTGCCCGACAGCATCCTCGACCGGATGGTGATGCCGACCATGCGTTGGGTGGGCGGCCGGCTGTTGTTTTTTCGTGTTTTTCAGCAGGGGAGCCTGCAAGCGTACCTGTTTTACATCCTGGCGATCGTGGTCATGTTGTTGGCCTGGCCTTATTGAGCTGAAACCCCAAGCGGATCGATCCTTGCACGCGGTCCTGAACATCGTCGTCGCCTTGTGCCATATCGCGGTGGCCCTCGTCTTGCCGCTTTTTTTGCGCGGGGTCATCATCCGCACCAAGGCCCTGTTTGCGGGCCGGGTCGGGGCGCCCCTTTTGCAGCCGTACTACGATCTCGTCAAATTGCTGCAAAAAGGGTCGGTGTTCAGCACGACGACCACGTGGGTCTTTCGCGTGGGACCCGTGGTGAGCCTGGTGGCGGTGCTCGTGGCCTCGCTCTTGATGCCGTTCGGCTCGGAGACGGCGCCGATCTCCTTCCGGGGCGATGCGCTATTTTTCGTCTACCTGCTCGCACTGGCGAGGTTCTCTCTTTCGATCGCCTCGCTCGACACGGGTTCGTCCTTCGAGGGCATGGGGACGACGCGCGAGCTGACTTTCGCCTGCCTGGCCGAGCCGGCCCTGTTCTTCGGCCTGCTGGTGACGACCCGCCTTTCGCATTCGCTGCAGTTGTCGAACATGCTGGGAGACGCGATCTACCAGGGATGGCAGGCCGGCGGGGCCTCGCTGGTGCTGGTGCTGGTGAGCTGGTTCATCGTTCTGTTGGCGGAGAACTCGCGCATCCCCTTCGACGACCCCAACACGCACCTCGAGCTGACGATGATCCACGAAGTGATGGTGCTCGACCACAGCGGCCCAGCGTTGGGCATGATTCTCTACGGCGCCGCGCTCAAGCTGTTTCTGTTTTGCGCCATGATCGTACAGGTTCTGTTCCCCTTGCACACCCGTTTTTTACCGATCGACTGGGCTTTGTTCGTCGCCGAGGTCCTGCTGGTAGGAATAGTGATCGGCCTGATCGAGTCGAGCGTGGCCCGTTTGCGCATGACGGAGATTCCCAAGCTGCTCATGACAGCCTGCGTTCTGTCGGGGCTGGGGATTCTGCTCTCGTAGAGTCAATCCATGATTTCGTTGAACGCCTTGCTGCAAGTCATTCTGGTGCTGAACTTTTTCATTCTCGGCGCCGGCCGTCTGCAGTCGGTTCTCTACCTGGTTGCGGCGCAAGGGGTGATTCTGGGCATGGCGCCGCTGTGGGTGGAACTGAATTTTCGCGTCGTCCTCCTGGCGCTGGTGACCGTGGCGCTGAAAGGCGTGGCCATTCCCCGCTTGCTCTTCTTCGCCATGCGTGACACGACGATCGGCCCGGAGATTCGCCCTTTGGGCGGCTTTATCGCTTCGCTCTTGCTGGGGGCCGTGGGAACCGGTCTGTCGCTGTCGTTCGCCAGCACGTTGCCGCTGCGCGACGCCAACGCGGGCCCCCTGGTGGTGGCCACGTCGCTGGCCACAATCTTCGGCGGGTTCGTGATGCTCGTCACCCGCCCGCGCACCATCGGCCAGGCCCTTGGTTATCTCGTGCTGGAGAACGGTGTGTTTGTGTTTGGCCTGCTGCTCTTAGAGGCGGTGCCGGCGCTGGTCGAAGCGGGCGTGCTGCTCGATCTGTTCGTGGCCGTGTTCGTGATGGGCATCATCATGCGGCACATCAATCGGGTGCTCGATCCGCTCAGCGCGCAGCACCTCTCGGCGTTGAGGGAGTAGCGTGATGGGCTATCTCACTTGCCTGGTCTTGTTTCCCTCGGCCGCGGCCGCCCTGGCGGCAATCGTTCCTTCCGACCGCTGGCGGCCCTGGCTGTTGCCGCTAGGTTCGGCGACGCACCTGGCGCTCGTGATGGGAGCTTTGTCTACTGCGGACGTACCGCCCGAGTGGCACAGATGGCTTGTGCTCGATCCGCCGGGCAAGGTGTTCTTGCTGGCCATCAGCGTGCTGCACCTGATGTGCATGCTCTATGCGCCGGGTTACCTTGCCCTGCGCCGCGAACGGCCGAACCGCGTGCTATGCGTCTGCATGCTTCTGGCCCTGGCCATGATGTCGCTCGTGGTTCTTTCGCATCACCTGGGGCTGATGTGGGTGGCGGTCGAGGCCACGACGCTTGTTTCGGCCCCAGGCCTCTACTTCAACCACAACGTCCGCTCGTTGGAGGCGACCTGGAAATACTTGCTCATTTGTTCGGTGGGAATCGCGCTGGCCTTGCTGGGTTCGCTCTTTCTGGCTTACTCGGCCATTCATGGCGGACTGGCTCCGACGCTTCTATTCCACGAACTGCTTGAGCCGGACGTGGCCCACGGTCTCTCCCGCCCCTGGCTTCATGCCGCCTTCATTCTCCTGCTCGTCGGTTACGGCACGAAAATGGGACTCTCGCCGATGCACACCTGGAAGCCCGATGCATACGGCGAAGCGCCGGGCATCGTCGGCGCCCTCTTGGCCGGCGCGGCGACCAGTTGTGTCTTTCTGGCCGTCGTGCGCATCTATCAGATCGCGGTGGCGGGGGGCGAGGGCGACTTTGCCTCCAAGGTCATGATCTTCATGGGCCTGTTGTCGATGGCCACCGCCGCCGTGTTCATGGTGCGGCAACGCGACTTCAAACGGCTGCTGGCCTATTCCAGCGTGGAACACATGGGCATCCTGGTCTTCGGACTCGGCGTGGGCGGCAGCCTGGCCCTGTTCGGCACGCTGCTGCACGTGATCAACAACGCCATGACGAAAGGCGTTCTTTTTCTTGCGGCAGGCAACATTCACCGCGCTTACGGAAGCAAGCTCACCGACGACGTCGCCGGCGCGATGCGTGCCCTGCCCCTTTCGGGCTCTCTGTTTCTCTTTGGTTTTCTGGCCGGCTGCGGCTCGCCCCCCTTCAGCCCGTTCGCCAGCGAGTTTTCGATCGTCAGCGGAGCGTTTGCCGACGGCCACTACCTGGCGGCCGCCTTGTTTCTCGTCGCCCTGCTGGCGGTTTTCGTCGGCATGGGCGGCACGGTGCTGAGCGTGGTTCTGGGCGAGCCCTCGCGCGCGCGTGCAAAATCTTCCTTCCCCGATGGTCTACGCACCGGCGCCCCGATCGTGGGCCTGATGGTGATCGTGGTCTGGTTCGGCGTGCGGCTGCCGCCTTTTCTGGCGAACCTGCTCGACGAGGCCGTCCGGTCATTGGCGCCGCTGGGCTGACCAGCGATCGAGCAGCCTGCCCAGCAGAAGCGGCTCGACCTCGTCCAACAGCCGCGGCAAGCTTCGCGGATCGTCGAGCCGCAAAGCCCCGTCGAGCTCCCTGAATTCGCCAGGAAGCCGGCGGGCCAGTTCGGCCAGTTCCTCGCTGAGCCTGGCGAGCGTCGCGTCGTCGTGACGCGACTCGGAAACATACTGGATCAGTTCGCCCAGCGGCCCATCGTCCACGGGAACGTCGGCGTCGTGCGCGGGGGACGTCTGGAACTTCACCTTCTCGATCCAGACGTTGCCCCGCCCCAGGTCGTGAACGGCCGCGCGAATCTCGTTCGTCCAGCGATCGTGCTCCGCGACGAGCCTCTCGTGCGCGCGGCATCCGCCGGCCACCTCAACTCTCGCCGCGATCGGCCGGCCGCCGGCGGCGGCCACCAACTCCGCGAGAACGCGGGTCGTCTTTTCGACGACGGCGTAGGGGTCGTCCGCGTTGCTGGCGTCGACAAGAGATCGCTCCCAGCGAAGTACGTCGAGCGGTTCGAAGCGGAGGTCGGCCTCTCCGCGGTCATCGACCGTCACCACCAGGCACCCCTTGGCGCCGGTCTCGCGAATGTGCCGTCCTTGGATGTTGCCGGAGAAGTGAATCCGCCGGTCGCCCCACACGCTGCCTCGCTGGTGGATGTGACCCAAAGCCCAGTAGTCGTATTCCTTGCCTCGCAGGTCGTCGTGGCCGCACTCGGCGTAGCTGGCGTGGGCCAGGCTGCCGGCCGCCGAGGTGTGCAAGAGGCCGATATTGAAGTGAGCGGGAATCGGTCGGGGGTAGGCCCGAGCCAGGTTTTCGCTGCAGGCCGGATTGTCGAACCCCTGACCGTGGATCGACACGCCCAAGTCGTCGAGCGAACGCGTTTCGGGCTTCTTGGTCGAGAAGCGAAAGACGTTTTCCGGCAGCCGCAACGAGCGGGTCATGCGGTTGGCGGCGTCGTGGTTGCCGGCGATCAAGAAAACCGGGATACCCGCGTCTCGGAGCCTCGACATCTCTGAGACGAAGAACAGCCCGGTGCGGTGGTCTCGCCAGTCGCCGTCGTAGAGGTCTCCAGCAATCAGGACGAAATCGACCCCTTGGTCGATGGCGAGCTGTACCAGATTGGTTAGCGCCTGCCGGGTGGCACCCCGGATCTCGTCGATCGGCGCCCCCTCGTACCGCTGTAGCCCCCTAAGAGGGCTGTCAAGATGAATATCGGCGGCGTGCAGAAATTTGAACATCCGTGTAAACCGGTCGCGGTGCCTCGGACGTCGGACCAAAAGGCCGATGTTTGCGTCCTTTCATCCACCATACCGCCGCTAGCCGTGTGGGCACAACCGTTTACGGCGTCATTTCGTGCTTGCAAAACGGCGCCGAATCACCAACAATAGTAACCGCAACCGCTTTCGGCCGCACTATTTTGCAGGCCCCGTCTTTTGAGTGGGCCTGCGCACGCCCTCCCACCTTTCCTTTACGGCTTTTCGGCACCAGGAATCTTGCCATGAGTGTCATGCCCAAAACCCGCCACGTTATCGACACCACGACGGCCGAGAATGGCGAAGTCTCCCGGCAGAACGGGTTCGCGGCACGCACGCCGCGCCGTAACGGCAGTAATTGGGTGATGTGGCTATTTTCTTTTTTTGGCGCCTTCGGGCTGCTCGGCATCGCCTGGCTCGCGTACACCCGGTACGAAAGTGAGGGAGCCGAAGGAGCGGGCAGGGTTTTGACGACGCCGGTCAAGAAAGGAGATCTGCTGATCACCGTCACGGAAGACGGCAACGTCGAAAGCGCGAAAAACATCGAGATCAAATGCAGGGTGCCGGGGTCGAACACCATCCTGGAGATCGTCCCCGACGGCAGCCATGTAAAGAAAGGCGACCTGCTTGTGCGGCTCGACTCCTCGTCGCTGGAAGACGCCGTGCTGACGCAAGAGATTGCGGTGACCAAGGCCGAAGCGGCCAAGATCAGCTCAGAGAAAACGTTTTCCGCGGCAAAAATCGCCGTCGACGAATATCAGCAGGGGACCTTCGTGCAAGAGCTACAGCAGTTCGAGGCCGACATTACGGTCGCCAGGCAGAACCTGTCGAGCGCCGAGAACCTGCTCTATTACAGCCAGAAGATGCACCGCAAGGGCTACGTGACCCAACTCGACGTCGAGTCGAAAGAATTCGCCGTCGAACAGGCCAAACTCAACATGGCGGTGGCCGAGCGGAAGAAGGAAGTGCTGGAGAAATTCACCAGAGCGAAGATGCTGGAAGACCTGATCAGCAAGCGCGACAGTGCCGAGGCGTTGATGAACTCGGACATCGCGGCCTTCACCAAGGAGTCGAACCAGCTCAAGCGGCTGCAAGACCAACTCCAAGACTGCACGATTCTGGCGCAGCAAGACGGCATGGTGGTCTACGCGAACGACATGGGAGGCGGCTTCCGAGGGGGCGGACAACAGGGGCCCAAGATCGACCTGGGAGCCCAGGTCAATCAATTCCAGGCCATTCTGCGGTTGCCCGATTTGAAGAACATGCAGGTTAAGACGCTCGTCCACGAGACGAAGGTCGACCAGCTTCGAATCGGAATGCGGGCGCGGGTCAAGATTCAGGATCGCGAGTTCCAGGGTGAAATCTCGTCGATTGCCAATCAACCTGAGCCGACCAGTTTCTGGCAGGGGAACACCAAGGAGTATGCCACCCTGATCAAGATCGACGGAGAACCGGAAGAACTCAAGCCGGGCATGACGGCCGAGGTCGAGATCCTCGTGGCCGAAAAGAAGGACGTGCTCACGATTCCGGTGCAGTGCGTCGTCGAGAGAGGCGGCAAGTTCCACGCCTACGTCAGAAACGGCAACAGCGTCCAAGTACGTGACCTGGTGCTGGGGGGCACGAACGACACGGTGATCGAGGTGATCGACGGGTTGAAAGAGGGTGAGCAGGTGCTTCTCAATCCGCGTGCCGACGTGCCGAGTTCCGGCGACGAAAGTCAGGAGTCGGAGAAGGTTGACGTCGGCAAGCGATTTGGTGCGGCCCGCCCGAGCGCCACGACGCCGGCCGGCGCGGGTCCTGCGCCCGGTGGCCCTGCGCCCGGTGGCCCGTCGCCCGCAGGCGCTGCGGCGGCTGCCGGTCCCGGAGCTAGCCCTGGCGGACCAGCCGCAGGTGGGCCGGGTGGCCCCGGCGGCGCGGGTCCAGGCGCAGCTCCCGGTGGTCCAGGTTCCGGTGATCGAGGCCCCGGTGGGCCGGGCGGCGAAGGCCGTGGTCGCGGTCGTGGTGGCCCCGGCGGTCCCGGCGGCTTCAAGCCGCCCACGTTTAAGGAATTGGACAAGGACGGCGACGGCAAAATCACCCGCGAAGAGAATCCCTCGCCCTTCTTCGACCGCCAGGACACCAACGGCGACGGCGTCGTGGACCGCGAGGAATTCAAGACGTCGATGGATCGTTTCAAGAAAATGATGGAAGAACGCATGAAAGAAGGGGGCGGCGGTCCCGGCGGCCCGGGTGGCGGCTTCGGTGGCCCGCCGGGTGGCCCGCAATAACAACGATGTTCGGCTCCAAGTTCCTTCAAACGCTTCGGCTCGGCGTCAAAAGCCTCCTTCTGCACAAGCTCCGCTCCGTGCTGGCGGTGCTGGGCATCATGATCGGCGTCACGGCCGTCATCTGGCTGGTCGCCATGGGAGAGGGGGTCAGCTACCAGGCCCAGCAGCAGATCAAAGACCTGGGCGCCGAGAACATCATCATCCGCAGCATCAAGCCGGTCGGCCAGTCGAGCGGGTTGTCGTCCAGCATGTTCGTCAGCTACGGCGTCCTGCGCGACGATTTCAAGCGGATCGTTTCGACGATTCCCACCGTGAAGCAGGCCACGCCGTTGCGAGAACTGTCGAAGGAAGCCCGCTACATCGAGCGCACCGCCGAAATCCGCCTCGTCGGCTGCACGCCCCAGTACTTGCCGATGAACAATCTCCGCATCGCGCAAGGCCGCTTTCTCACCGACACGGATCTCGATCAGGTCAAAAACGTCTGCGTGTTGGCTCACGAAACGGCGGTGCAGCTCTTTCCTTACGAGAACCCGATCGACAAGGCAATCCAGATCGACAAGGACTTTTATGTTGTCGTCGGCGTGACGCAGGAGCGAGCGGCGTCGGGCAACATCGGCGGCAGCTTTACGGGCCAGGACTACAACAAAGACGTCTACATTCCGCTCGAGACCCTACGCGCCCGCATCGGCGATCAGGTGCTGACGAGCAAGTCGGGCAGCCGCGAGGGCGAAATCGTCCAACTCAGCCAGTTGACCGTCACGGTGAGCGACATCGCCGAGGTCGAGGAAACGGCCGCCATCATCAAAATCCTGCTGCAAAAGTTCCACAAGAACGAGGATTATTCGATCATCGTTCCCAAGGAACTGCTGAAGCAGGCCAAAGTGCTGCAGACCATGTTCCGCGTGCTGTCTGTGGTGATCGCCGGCATTTCTCTCCTCGTCGGCGGCATCGGCATCATGAACATCATGCTGGCAACCGTCACCGAAAGGACGCGAGAGATCGGGATTCGCCGGGCGCTGGGCGCAAAACGCCGCGACATCATCCAGCAGTTTCTCTCGGAGACGATCGTCCTTTCGGCCACCGGCGGCCTGTTCGGGGTCGGCCTGGGCTACCTATGCGGTTATCCGTGGGGCGGGGCCATCGGCTGGACACGCGCGTTTTTGCTCAAGTTCTTCCCCAACTGGATGAAAGACCTGCCGGACGTTATTCAGACCTTGCAGCCGATCATCGCCGATTGGTCGGTTGTGGCCGCGTTTTCCATCTCGGTGCTCGTGGGCGTTGTGTTCGGCATCTATCCCGCCCAACGTGCCGCCATGATGGACCCCATCGAAGCCCTTCGCCACGAATGATGTTAATTGCGGTCGCGGCCCGAATCGGCGCGTCGGTTGTCCATCGGGTAGGCTGAATCGGGTGTCGATCATCCCTTCTGTTTCGTCGGCTGGTCGCGGCGGCTAAACTCTATTGGTCGCTGGGCAATAAGCTGCCGAGCAGCACGAAATCGTCACGCCCGGCCCAACGGCTCTGGTTAAACCTACAAAGTCTCACTGCGCGGTGAACGATTTTCCCATGCTAACCCGATTTGTCACGGCGTTCGTACTAGCCACCTCCGTTGCCTTTTGCCAGGCCCAGGAATGGACACGCTTCCGCGGCCCGAACGGCACGGGCGTGAGCGACGCCGTCACGATTCCCGCCGAATGGACCGAGGGAGAAGTCAACTGGAAGGTCGCCCTGCCGGGCATCGGCCACTCGTCGCCCGTGCTGTGGGGCGACAAGATCTTTTTGACCAGCGCGTTTGAAGACACGGCCACGAGACTCGTCCTCTGCCTGAGGGCCGGCGACGGCCAGATTCTCTGGCAACAGAAGTACGCCTCGTCGCTGCACACCAAACACAAGTTCAACAGCTTTGCTTCCAGCACCCCCTGCGTCGACTCCGAACGGGTCTATTGCTGCTGGTCGACGCCCGAAGAATACACGCTCCTCGCCCTCGATCACGAGGGCACCGAACTCTGGCGTACGGATCTCGGTCCCTACGTCAGCCAGCATAGTTGCGGCGTTTCACCCATCGTCTACGGCGATCTCGTCGTCCTCGGCAACGACCAGGGAGACGAGAATCATCAGGGCGTGAGTTCGCTGATCGCCCTCGACCGGGCAACGGGCGGCGTGCGCTGGAAGCTCGACCGGCGCACCGCGACGGTCGCCTACTCGACGCCCTGCGTTTATCAGCCCGAAGGGAGCGAGGCGGAACTGATTTTTAATAGCGAGTCGCACGGCATCACGAGCGTCGATCCCGCCAGCGGCCGCGTCAACTGGGAACTCGGCGTCTTCAGCAAGCGGAGCGTAAGTTCGCCCGTGATCGCGGGCGGCCTAATTTTCGGCTCCTGCGGTTCCGGCGGAGGCGGCAACTATGTGGTTGCTGTGCGGCCGCCAGCGGGAAAAGGGTCGACGCCCGAAATCGCCTACAAGGTCGAGACCTCGGCCCCTTATGTGCCGACTCCCGTGGCTCTTGGCGACCTGGTGTTTCTGTGGAGTGACAACGGCATCGTCACTTGTCTGCGGGCGGCGACGGGCGACACCTTGTGGCAGAAGCGAGTAGGGGGTAATTACCACGGCTCCCCGGTATGCGCCGGCGGCAAGCTGTATTGCATTCGTGAAGACGGCGAGGTGACCGTCGTGGCGGCGGCCGACGAATTCAAGTTGCTCGGTCGCAATCCGCTGGGCGAAGAGAGCCGCAGCACGCCCGCCGTGGCCGACGGCCGCATGTACCTGCGGAGTTACTCGCACTTGGTCTCGGTGGGCGGAGCCGAGGGAAAATAGCAGCCCTCCGGCGCCGCGTTCGCCGTTTGCTTCAACTCAAGGGCCCCCGCAGCACATGTCCGGCCCATCGTCGCCTTTCGCCTCCGCGAAAGGACGTTCTTTCTCGGAGGGAACGACGGCTTCGGCATTGTTTTCAAACAGAGCCTACCTTCTCCCAAAAGGCGTGGCTTGAGCCCTGGCCATCCCGGTTACGCCCGTATGGCCCCCCTACACCCCGCCATCGACCAAACTGCTCTTGTCGGCCCCTGCAGCCCTCGATAACCTTGGCCACCCTCCTCCTCGATTGGGCTGGCCTGATATGAACTTGTCGTCGCCGACCGAAGTAGCGCACTACGTCTCTCCGTCCTTCGTGCCCCCGCGCGGCGAAGCGGTCGGCTGCCGCGTTTGCGATTCAAAACGATTGGAGCCGGTCGTTGATCTGGGGAAACAGCCTTGGTGCAACCACTTCTTGTCCGCCCAGCAGGTCGGGAAGGAACCCTTTTACCCTCTCCGCGTCGTCTACTGCCACGACTGCCGCACCGCGCAGCTTGACTACACCGTCAAGAAAGAGACGATGTTCGGCGACCACACTTATCTCTCCGGCGTCACGCGGTCGCTTTCCGAACATTTCCGCCGGATCGCCTATGAAGTCGACTCGCGATTCGTCTCAACACAGCACGGCAAGTCCGTGCTCGACATCGGCTCCAACGACGGCACCCAGCTCAAGCATTTCCGCGACCTCGGCTACGACGTGCTGGGAGTTGAGAGCTCCAAGACCACCGCGCGCCTCGCCCTCGACTCGGGCATTCCCACGCTGAACGAGTTCTTCAACCTGGAAGTCGCCCAGCGCCTGTCGCGCAAGTTCGACGTCGTGAACGCCGCGGGCGTCTTTTTCCATCTCGAAGAGCTGCATTCCGTCACCGAGGGGATCCGCGAATTGCTGGCCGACGAGGGAGTTTTTGTCGTCCAGTTCCTCTATATGAAGCGGATCATGGAGAACATGGCATTCGACCAGATCTACCATGAGCACCTGCTCTACTACAATCTGGCGACGATCGAGGTGCTGTTGGCCCGCCACGGTCTGGCTCTGTTCGACGCCTACGTTGCGCCGATTCACGGCGGCTCGGTCATCGGATTCATCACACACGAGGGGCGCCGCCCGCCCAGCGACCGGCTTGCCAAGCTGTTGAGGGCTGAGGTCGACGACGGTTGCAACGAGTTGGCCGCCTATCGCCAGTTCGCTAAGCGAATCGAGCGGATGAAGGAGGAGAACCTCGCTTTTCTCGACCGGGCCCGAAGCGCGGGAAAGCGTGTCTTCGGCATGGGAGCCCCGGTCAAGGGAAACACCCTGCTCAACTATTTCGGCATCGGCACCCAGTACTTGGAATGCCTGGTAGAAAAGAACGAGCTGCGCCGTGGACTGTTTTCGCCGGGGATGCACATTCCCGTCCGCATCGAAAAAGAGCTCACCGCCCCGCCCGACGCGTACTACGTGCTGGCTTGGAATTTCAAGCAGGAGATCCTCGCCAACAACCGCCCCTTGATCGACCAGGGGGTCGAGTTCTTCTTCCCGGTCAATCCCCAGGAGTGACAGCCTAGAGATGCGAGTGCTTGTGACGGGCGCCACCGGCTTTCTCGGAACCTCTTTGTGCGGTCAGCTCGCGGCTCGAGGGGACGAGGTTGTACGCCTTGGTTCGAAAAACTGCGACCTGACCAGGGCCGGCTCGTTGGCTCCCTTCGAAGGCGTCAAGTACGACCAGATTTACCATCTGGCCGCCTGGACCCAGGCCGGAGACTTCTGCCTCTCGCACCCGGGGGAACAGTGGATCGTCAACCAGCAGATCAACACCAACGTCCTCTCCTGGTGGCACGCCAGGCAGCCGCAGGCCAAGCTCATCGCCATGGGGACCAGTTGCGCGTATCCGCCGGACGGAACGCTGACCGAAGATCGCTTCCTGACGGGCCAGCCGATCGAGAGCCTGTTCACCTACGCGATGACGAAGCGGATGCTCTACGTCGGCCTCTTGGCGCTGGCCCGGCAGTACGGCCTGAAATATCTTTGCCTGGTGCCGTCCACTCTTTACGGTCCCGGCTACCACACCGACGGCCGGCAGATGCACTTCATTTTCGACCTGATTCGCAAAATACTGCGAGGCAAACTCTACGGCGAACCCGTGGTGCTTTGGGGAGACGGGCTGCAGTCGCGCGAACTGGTCTACGTGGGTGACTTTGCGAGAATCGCCATGCACCTGGCTGACGGCGTCGAAAACGAACTGATCAACATTGGCGCCGGCCAGGAATTCACGATTCGGCATTTCGCCCAGTTGATTTGCGATGAGGTCGGTTTCGACTTTCGGCGAATCCAGTTCGATACTTCGCGATATGTAGGCGCGCGCTCGAAGTGCCTAGCGGTGGACAAGCTGCACCGCTTGTTACCCGATCTTGCGCTGACGCCTCTCAAAGAGGGCCTGTCGACGACGATCGACTGGCTGACGCAACACGAGCTTGCGCGTAAGACAGCGGCATAAATGGCTATGGCTGACGAGATGCGTCTCGATCGAAAGACTCACCGCGACGCCCGACTCGGCGGCTTACCCACGTCCCGCCCCACCGCGTCGGGGAAGGCACCTGAGGCTGCTTGCGCTGTCGTGCTGGCTGGCGGAGCGGGGACGCGAATTCGTCATCTGTATCCCGACCTGCCCAAGCCGATGGTGCCGGCCGCCGGCGCCCCCTTCATCGAATGGGTTTTGCGGTACCTTCGCGAAGAAGGGCTCACTCGCTTCATCGTCTCGCTGGGGCACCTGGCGGCCGTCGCCGAGAACTATTTCGCCTGCCGGTCGGCGGACGCCTGTCATGTCGAAACGGTGCGGGAGCCGGCTCCCTTAGGCACGGCCGGCGCGCTCGTCTTCGCCGCACAGACGGCCGGTCGTTCCGCCGATCCCCTGCTGCTGGCCAACGGCGATTCGCTGGTGCTGGCCGACCTCTCGCCCGCCTGGCGGCTGTTAGCCGACGAGTCGGTCGACGGCGTGGTGGTCGGCCTGAGCGTGAGCGACGCCTCGCGTTACGGCGGCCTGGAAACCGCCGACGACGGCCGACTGCTTCGATTCAGCGAGAAACGGCCTGGCACCGGCCTGATTAATGCCGGCGTGTATCTGTTTCGCCGCCGACTGCTCGGCGAATTTCCGTCTGGCTCTCCCTTAAGCCTGGAGCACGACGTTTTCCCCAAACTGCTGGCCGCCGGGGCTCGGTTGATGGTGCACCGCTGCCAGGCCCCGTTTCTCGACATCGGCACGCCGGAAAGCATCGGGCAAGCCGAATCGTTCGTCCGCCAGCATTTCCTTACGCAGGTCGCAGCATGATCATCAGCAAGACGCCCTTCCGCATCAGTTTCTTTGGCGGCGGCACCGATTACCCGGAGTATTTCACCCAGCACGGCGGCGCGGTGCTGGGCACGGCGGTCGACAAGTGCACGTACCTCGCCGCCACGCGATTCTATTCGCAGCTATTCGACTATTCGATTCGTTTGGCGTACCGCCAGGTGGAATGCGTCGCCGATCTGGAGAAAATCGAGCACGCCCCGCTGCGAGAGTGCCTGCGGTGGGTAGGCATCACCAAGGACATCGAAGTCGATTGCGTGGCCGAACTGCCGTCGTCGGTCGGCCTGGGCACCTCATCGAGCTTCGTGGTCGGCGTGCTCAACGCCCTGTATGCGTTTCAGGGACGGATCGTGCACCCGCTTGACCTGGCCTACCAGGCGATCGACATCGAGCGCGAGGTGCTGCGCGAGACGGTCGGCTGCCAGGACCAGACCTTCGCCGCCGTGGGCGGTTTCAACCTGATCGAGTTTCGCACAACGCGCGACATCGTCGTGCACCGCGTGCCGCTGTCGGCCGAACGAAAGGCCGAATTCGAGCAGCACCTCCTCGTCGTCTATACGGGCATTCGTCGCCGCGCCAGCCAGGTCGCCGCCCGTCAGGTCGACAAGATCTCCGCCAACCTGCAGCAGCTTCACCAGATGCGCCGCCTGGTCGACCAGGCCTATTCGCTGCTGGCCAGCGGGCAGAGCCTGGCCACGTTCGGCCGCCTGCTGCATGAAGGCTGGCTACTCAAGCATTCCCTCGATGCCTCGATCTCGAATGACACCATCAACGGCATCTACCGCAGCGGGCTGGAGGCGGGAGCCCTCGGCGGCAAATTGCTCGGGGCCGGCGGCGGTGGCTTTGTGCTGTTCTTCGTTCCCCCCGAAAAGCGACAGGCGGTGCTCAGTGCGCTGGGTCCGCTTCAGTCCATTCCCATGGGCGTCAACGCGCCCGGCACCCAAATCGTGCATGCCGCCATGACCAGCCTGCCGAGTGTTGAGGTCGCCGGAGCCGGCCGGCTGCATGCGGCTTAGGGCTGGATGATTCTCGCCGGCTGCGATGGCCGACTGCGCTGACTCAGCCGGGTCCGCTCGCCGGCTAAAGCACCCACCTCCCCAGCAGCCGCACCATCACGACGATCACCGCCACGCCCGCCACGTCGAGCAGCAGGCCATAGCGCACCATCCGCGTCAGGGGAATGTAACCCGAACCATAAACGATGGCATTGCAGGGGGTCGAGACGGGAAGCATGAAGCCGAGACTGGCGGCGAAGGTCGCGCCCAGCGCCGGTTCCAGGGGATCGGCGCCGGAGGCCTGCGCGATGTTGATTGCCACGGGCACAACGATGATGGCGCTGGCTGTGTTGCTGGTCAGCTCCGAGACCAGCGTGGCCACCAGCGTCGCCGCGATCAACAATCCCAGACCGCTCGTCGAGGGCAGCAACCCCGCCAGGCTCTGGCCAAGCGTGGCCGCGAGCCCCGTCTTGTCGGAAAGCACCCCCAGCGCAAATCCGCCGCCGTACAACAGCACCACCCCCCAGTCGATCTCCACGGCGTCGCGCCAGGCGATGGCCCTTTTGCCGTGTCCACCGGGTAGGAAAAACAACAGCGCGGCGCCCAGCAGCGCCACCACCGATTCGTTCAAGACGTCGCGCAGCAGGCGATAGGTTTCGCTCTGCTCTCCCGCGCACAAGGCGACGATCCCCGGAAGAATCCACAGCACCACGGTCAGCCCGAAGACCCCAACCGTCGACCGCTGGCCGGTCGTCCACGGGCCCAGGCGCCGCCGCTCTTCTTCGAGCATCGCCTGCTCGCCGGGCACCTCCTGGCGGTCCGCCGGGCAAAGCCAGTTCAAGTACGCGAAGAGATAGAGAAACATGCAGGCAACGATCGGCACGCCGACAAACATCCATTTCAAGAAGGGAATGTCGACGCCCAGCGACTCCCGGATTTTCCCCAGTCCGATCAGGTTGGGCGGCGTGCCCACTGGCGTGGCTAGGCCCCCGATCGAGGCCGCAAACGACGCCATGAGCATCAGGCCGGTCGCGTAGCGACGGCTGACCGGACGGCCGGAGGTCGCCTCGCGGTCAAGCAGGTAGCCCAGGATCGACAGGCCGATGGCGAACATCATGGCCGTGGTGGCGGTGTTGGATATCCAGGCCGACAGGCAGGCCGTCACCGCGCCGAAGGCAAACAGGATTCGCGACGGGCTGCCGCCGACCCAGCCCAGCGACAGCACGCCGAACGCCAGCCGCCGGTCGAGACCGTGCAGGAAGATGGCTCTCGCCAGGATGAACGACCCGATGAAGAGAAACATGATGGGGTCGGCGAAAGGCGCGAAAACCTCCTTCGCCGGCGCCACGCGCAGAACCACGCACAGCGACGCCCCGACGAGCGCGGTGACCGGCATGGCCACGGCTTCGGTGATCCACAGCACGACCACGCCCGCCATCACCGCCGCCAGGCGGTGTGCCTCGGGCTTGAGCGAGGGAAAATCGGCGGCCAGCACGCCCGCGAAGGCGGCCGGAGCCAGAACCAGCCCCACAATCACTCTCCAGCGCTCGAATCGCTGTTCCAACGCGCTGAGTTGCTCGGTTTCGACGCTCAAGAGGCTCCTCGCCGGGTCTGGTGGTTTACCACCATAACCTCGGCCGCAAAGCCGGCCAAGGCGCGCAGGCGGCGCGTGTTGGTCGTTCCGGACAGGATCAGCGATAAGGAGCAGCTTGGCGCGATCATTGTGCCGCCCTCGGCTGCGCGACGCTTTCGGCGGCCGTTAGCTCCGCGCCTCCCGTACGATGCCGGAAGTGGGCATTGTTCTGAAAGGGTCCGGGCGTCGGTACCAGAGGGAGTGACAGAGAATGGCAGAGAAGGGCAGACACGCCAGCGATGATGAATTGGTCCTGGCCCTGGCTGCCGAAGCCGCCGAGCGGGCCAGCCCCCCGGCGAGCGAACGGTCTACGGTCGATGACATTGACATAGGTCGAACGGATGCGAAGGGCGTCGACGCAAGACCTTGGAAAAATCGCTTCAGCATGACGCGCGACCTCTTTACGTTCCGCTTCTGCTTGCCTGCTTAGGCTGGGCTTGCCCTTGAGGCTTCTTGTGCGATTTGCGACCAACCACAATGGCAGAATAAAAAATGCAGACAAGCCATATTCGTCAATGTTTGCCGATGCGGCTTCCCCGGGCGCGACGCCCCTCCGGCGGGCTCCGCCGACCGCTACAGCCCCCGACAATCTCCACGCTCTCGATATGGGGCCGACGCAGTCTCTAAGCCGGAGAGCATCTGCTTCCTCTGCCAACAGTCAGGACTCAGGACGGTTCGTCCTGGGCGCGCAACCAATTCGCAGCATCCGCCGCGGGGGCGGTTGCTGCGCGTCAGCAACTCACGATTCGACGTTCAGTCGATTTCACCGAAGCGGGAAACCCCATGCTGCAACCTGCGTCGGAGTGTCGGTCCGGTGCGGGTCGCGCGCAACTGCCGTTTCGGCGAAACGGGTCACCGGCATTCTCGGCGAGGGGAGGGTGGCAACCGCAGTTTCGAGCCTGAGCTCCGCCGGTAGATCAGCCGCGAGCGTGCGCGTCGGACGTTGGCAGGGAATTAAGGTCGGTTCTTGCCGCGTCAAATGCTGGCAGCGGAAAAAGTAGCCATCGCCATTGACGCGCCTACAAATGTCGATATAACGACGAGTGTAGACAGTAGTTTGTCGGAGGTCTTGTATGCCAAAGCCGGAGCCACCGCCTCTGTCCGAGGCACAGTTGGAAATTATCAATATTGTCTGGGATCTCGGCACGGCGACCGTCGGCCAAATTTGGAAGGCCTTGGCCAAGCGCCGGGGCATTTCACGAACCACGGTCTCCACCATGGTGACACGCCTTGAGGAGAAGGGGTGGCTACGTCATCGGGTGATTGGAGGGACCTTTCTATACTCTGCTACCCAACCGCGGGAAAAGGTCTTGCCGCGGATCGTTCATCGGCTTGTAGACGCAGCTTTTCAGGGATCGGCCGAAGAGCTGGTGCTTACGTTACTGGAAGGCGGCCGTTTGACAGTCGAGGAAGTCGAGCGAATCAAGACCATGCTCGAAACGGCGGAAAGTGAGATGCGGGAGGGAATGCGATGAACACGCTCTTACAAATCTACCCCGGCGACGGCTGCCTCAGCTCTAGCGCCAACGTGCTGGTTCAAGTAACCGCGGTAATCTTGACGGCCTGGCTTCTTGCGCGGCTCGGTAATCGCTGGAACGCGGCATGGCGTCACACCGTCTTGTTCGTTGCGCTGCTCTTCGTGTTGGCTAGTCCCATCTTGTCGTGGGTCATGCAAAACAGCGGCATTGCGTTCGTGACACTGCGAACCTCTCCGCCGACTGCGCCCGTCCAGATTTCGGCGGTCCCCCTGCCGGAGCCCCGCGCTGACGCTATGCCGACAAAGCAAGGGGACGTGGCAGTCCCTGTTAATCTGGAGACCAACAACCTTGAGCACGTCTTACCGTCCAGACGTCAGCCAGCGAATTCATTCCCAGATGTTCTCCGGGCCTGTGGAGGATTGGTCGTGATAATCTGGCTGGCGGGAATGGCGTTCCGTTTGGCGAGATGGAGCCATGGGCTGTATTTGATTGCTGCGTTGCGGCAAGCAGTTCGTCCATTCGACTGCGAACCGATGGCGGAAATGATGCTTCAAGTTCGTCAAGCCCTGGGAACGACCACACTTCCTCTCATTGCAACTTCGGCCGGCTTGGACCGGCCGATCATGGTGGGGTTGATTCGCCCGCTGGTGATTCTACCGGAAGATGTAGCGCGGACTCTTCCCAGGCCACAATTGGCCGACATTCTTATCCACGAATGCGCTCACGCGGTCTGCCGGCACCATGTCGTCGCGCTGTTGCAGCGAGTGGCTGGGACGTTTTTCTGGTTCCATCCGCTCGTGCATTTGATGAATCGGGAATTATCTAGGGCGAGAGAGGAAGTCTGCGACAACTACGTTCTCCGCCGCAGCGATGCGCCCCGCTACGCGCGCACGTTGTTGGAGCTATCGCAGTTACTTGTGGACACGTCGCCGAAGCGCACAGCGCTGGGCCTATTTCATTATCGCTGGACCTTGGAAGACCGCGTTGCCGACCTTTTGGACCGAAGGAGACGGGTTGTGGTTCGAGTCAATCGTTGGACTGCTACGGCATTGAGTGCGGTTTTCCTGTTCCTGGGGCTTCTGATTGCCGGCACGAGAATTGTTCAAGCCGAGCCGGCGCTCCCGGAAGCCGAGCCGGCAGTCAAGCAAGAATCTGCCGTCCGAACATCTTCATCGTCACCGGCCATAATGTCAGCGTTATCGCCCGGAGAACGACCACCATGGAACACGAACAACCCGTATGCTGGAAACGTCTTCGCTGTGAAATTCAGTCCCGATGGAAAAACTCTAGCATCATCCTGGGGTGATGGAACAATCAAGCTATGGGATGTGGCGTCATACAAGAATACAGCCGTGCTCGTCACGCCCAGACGCGACGGGAGTCCTGCCGATGAACAGATCCTCATCAAATCGTTGGCTTATAGCCCCGACGGTAAGACCATCGCCTCGGGGGGGTGCGAGGGCACTAAAGCCGGAATGATCCGACTATGGAACGTGGCCAGCGGCGAGAACACAGCCGCCTTCAACGGAAGCACCGAGAAGCCTCGGCGACTCGGTCTTCCTGGTATTTACCAGTTGGTCTTCACCAATGATGGAAAGACGCTGATTACAGGCAATGAGGATAATCTAATCCGATTCTTTGATGCGGCCAGTGGCAAGATCACCGCGAAATTGGAGGCCGATTCCGACGATACGATTTACGCCCTTGCGCTTAGCCCGGACGGGAAGACACTTGCGTCCGGTGGCGCTAAGGGAACGATCAATTTATGGAATGTGGCCAACGGCACTAACACTGCGATGTTCAAGGCCGTAGGCAAAGGCAATAGCGTCTATTCATTGGCCTTCGGCCCCGATGGGAAAACGTTGGGCGCTGGATGTTGGATGGAGGGCGGTGGCATGTTATGGGACATCGCCAGCGGTACGAATACGGTGAAATTTAAGCCGGACCGCGCGGACTCCGCCGCAATAAATAACCCAAACGATATGACTTACAGTGTCGCCTTCAGCCCGGACGGCAGGATTTTTGCGCAGGGTTGTGATAATGGAATCATCGCGCTGTGGGACGTGAAGGGTCGTAAAAAGCTCGCCATCCTGACTGGGCACTCTGCCTTGGTTCGTTGTCTCGCTTTCTCGCCCGATGGCAACACGTTGGCCTCGGGCGGCGACGACAGTAGCGTCAAACTGTGGAGCGTGGAGGCAAAAGGTGAGCGTGCTGAGGGGAACTAATAACATTCCGGGTGCGTGTCGACGAAATAAAAAGCCCTCCGATACGAACGTCGCAGGGCTGTCAAGCTAACACCGACTGTCCGAAGCGAATCTCCGGAACTCGACCATCACCTGCGTATCCTGCGACGACAATTGCGACCGACACACCCCGGCGGGGTGCTCCTTTGTGCCCCTCGGTGCCCACCACCGAAGCGCCGAGATCTCCCGGCCAGCGCGCTCGGGAGGGCGCGTCCTTGTCCGCAGTCGCCAACTGCCTTGAGAGCGTCGGTCGGTTGGCCCTGAGTGCGAATCGCAATCGAAGCATCCGCGGGGGTAGCGCTTGCCTCGCACCGACAACTCACGATTCGACGTTTCGCTCGATTTCACCGAAACGCGGAAATCCAATATGACAAACTGAGGCGGGGGTGTCGGGCCTGTGCAGGTTACGGAAGCGAAGAAGAAAGCACTCTTGATGTCGCAATCCCATCAAGAGACCTTGCTCAATGTGCTTCCGCGTGTCAATTTCGCACGCAAGCCGACAAGCACGGTCCGTGGCCCTGCCGTTTGCGGCCGGCCAGCGGACGCTCGTGGGGCGGGGCGCCGGTGGGGTCAATTACCGCCGCACGCCGTTCCCAGTCTTGGCATCGACCTCGGTGCCACGCTCAACGGCGGCAGGACCCGATAACAGCCATTTTTGCGGCGTGGATGGAGCGTTTCGCTCCGCGGGTGCCGCCGCTGGGTTCCGTCAATCTGTAACCCTGTTTGCTTGACGGATCTCTAAACTGGTGTAATCTGCTGGCGGCCTTGTTGGGTGGTAAAGGCGCCCCACAGGCGATTGACGCACCTCAGGCAAAGGGGAGACAGCGGTGTTCCGGTCATCTGTATTCGCGTCGTTCGCAAACAACAGCCTTTCAAAGAAGATCAAAAGGGCAAAAGCCGCCGGCAAAAAAATTGTTAGTCTTCGCCCGCTACAATTCGAACCGCTTGAGGTTCGAAGTCTGCTCGACGCCGGCGGCTTCGCTCCAACCTTCGGCAGCGGTGACACACTGACGCCAGCCGGAATCGCGGCCACCTTCACCGCGACCCAAGGCGCGGCTCTCAGCACAACGCTCGCCAGTTTTACCGACTCCGACACCGGCAGCACGGCCGGCGACTTCACGGCCACGATCGACTGGGGCGACGGCAGCACTGGCATGGGCGTCGTGAGCAGCGCCAGTCCTGGTACTCTGACCGTCAGCGGAAGCCACGTCTACGCGGCGGAGGGCGCGCGCCAGGCGACCGTGACCCTGGCTGACGACGCGCCCGGCACCGCGACCGCCACCGCCAGCGCGACGGTCAACGTGAGTGCCGCGCCGGCCGGCGCCCCCAACCTCACCATCACCAAGACTGGCCCGGCGTCGGCCAACGTCGGCGATCTGGTGACCTATTCGGTGACGATTGCCAACAGCGGCGGCACGGCCACCAACGTCCAATTCGACGACGCCTATAGCGCCTCGAACTTGACGATCTTCTCCGTTTGGGACACGGGAGGCAACTTGTTCAGCGTTTCCGACGGCGTGGTGTCGGGCACGATCGGCAACATTCTCCACGGCTCGTCCGATACGATCACGCTTGTGGCCATTCCGACTCGGCGAGGCGCGGCCACCGACCCGATCGCGGTCGCGGTTCCAGAAGGTAATGCCGGCATGGTCACGACGACCCCTAACAGCACCACGATTAACGCCGCGCCCGCCAGCGCCGCGAACGTGAGCATCAACGAGACCGCCCCGGTTACAGCCGTAGCGGTCGGCGACAAGCTCACCACGACGGTCACGCTGAAAAACAACGCCGCCACGCCAGTGACCAACCTGGCCTTTCTCGATTCGTCCCCGGGTCAGGCCTTTTTCTCGGCGTCCGACACCAACGGCACCGCGTTTACGTTCAATATGAATACTGGCGACATGATCGGCACCGTGGCCAGCATTGCAGGCGGCGCAAGCGACACGATCACGATCGTGACCGTTCCAACCTCGGTGAACGCGACGGCCGACGCCGCGACCATCGGCATCGCGGGAGGGAATCAGCCTCCCAATACCGCTAGCGCCACGGCGACGCTCTCGGTGCCCGCCTCAGCGCCGGACATCACCGTGACAAAGAGCGGCCCGGCTACGGTGCTTATCGATACGCCGGTCACGGACACGATTCAGTTGACGAACAGCACGAACTCGAGCACTCCCGCCAGCGTCAGCTTTGTGGACGATGTGGGAAGCACCGTAACTTACGTAACGGCCTCCGACGGTCAGCCGGGCGACGCGTTCACCTATAACCCGATGACCGGCATGATAACCGGTACGGTATCGGCGGCGGCTTTCGTCGGAGCAGTCGGAGGGAAGGGAGGAACCGCCACCGTGACGGTGACCCTTACGACCGAAGAGACGGGCAGTTTGACCGACATTGCGAGCGTTGCCGTTCCGGGCGGCAACACGGCCGGGCCGGCCTTGAGCGATTCGCTGACCACGACCGTGACGGCGCCGGCGAAAGCGAATCTGGCGATCGCCAACAACGGCAGCTTCAGAGTGTTCGTCGGTGGCACGGAGACCTATACCATCCTGATCTCCAATTCCGGCGCCACCCCAGCCGCGGGAGCGATCTTGACCGATGTCGTGCCCGCCGGCTTAACCAACGTGCAGGCTACGGACCCGGAAGGCACCGTGACGATCAAGGGTAATACCGTGACCGACATACTTGGCGCCGTGTCGGCCGAGACCACCAACGAGACGTTGACAATTACCGCCACGGTCACCGCCGCCGCCCTGCCAAGCGGCACGCAGTACACCCCGATTTACGACACGGCGAGCGTGACCTTTAACGGCACGACGAGCACGGACACCACGATCACGACGATCAGCGCGGGCCCGCTGTCGATCGCCAAGATCGGGTCACCGCCGACGGTTGCCGTGGGCGGCACCGAGACGTACACCCTTACGATCACCAATCCTGGCGACACGGCGGCGACGGGAGCGATTTTGTTCGATACCGTGCCGGCCGGCTTCAACAACGTCCAGGCTACCGACTCGGCAGGCCTCGTGGCGATCACGGGCAATACTGTATCCGACGCACTCGGCACCCTGGCGGCCAACACCGGAAGCGAAACGCTGACGATTACCGCCACGGCCGCCCCGTTGCCCGGCGGCACGACCAGCACCTCGGTAACCAACACGGCGAGCGTAGCCTTTGCGGGGCTCGCAACGACGTCCAATGCGGTGACCACGACGATCAATGCACCAACGACAATCAGGACCGGCCAGCCGGGAGACGGCACTCCGCAAACCTTCGTTGATAACCTCTACCGCGAGCTGCTCGGCCGCGAACCGGATTCGGCCGGGGACGCCTTCTGGGTTGCCTATCTGGCGGCGCACGATACCGCTGCGGGACAGGCGCAGGTGATCCAGGCATTCATGAGTTCGCCCGAGCATGCGATCGAGTACCTCACCACCGTCTACCAAGTCTTCCTGGGGCGTGTTCCAGACGCCGGCGGTTTGCAGTTCTGGACGCAAGCGATGAGCCGGCCCGGCACGCCCGGCCAGCCTAGCGGCAGCGCCGACGAGAAGTACGTGTTGGCCGCGATCCTCGGCTCCCAAGAGTTCTACCGTGACTCGGGGAGTACGCTGCAAGGCTGGATCAACGCCCTATATGAAGATCTGCTCGGCCGCGCGCCCGACGGCAACGGTCTTCGCTTTTGGACCAATGCACTGACGACTCTTGGGTCCAGCAGCCGCGGGAGCATCGTTCTCGATCTGCTGACGACGCCCGAAGCGGCCCACAAACTGCTCGACAGTTTCTATCCGGCCGCCGGAGGCACGAGCGGCAACCCGCTGCCGGCACCCGGCTCACTGGGCAGCGGCCCGACCGACCTGGCCATCGTCACGGGTGGAGGCTGGGAAAACCTCTATCTCGAGGGACCGTACGGAAGCGCACAAGAGGCGAACGACGGCTTCTTCGCTGCGCTGGCGGGCGGCGCAGGCTGGGACGACGTGCAGTTGCTGTTGCTCGAGGCCGGTCAGTTTTACAACAACCCGAACCGGCCGATCACCTGATCGGGCCGCAAAGCGCCGGGGAAAGCCGGTCTAGTCTCGACGGACGCTGCGGTTCACGGCGTTGTGACGCCAGTCCATAACGCGGAACGGTCAGCCTCAAGAATCGGATTAAAAGGGCGAGGGTCGGTAAAAACGGCATCGTTACGTATCGCAAGACTTGCCAGGCGGGGAATCGTGAGCGACGCTTTCGTGGCGCGCGAGTTTGTACTCGTCGGCTGCCACGTTCCAAGACCATCACGACGGAAGGAGATGGCGATGCGTGGTCTCTTGCTGGCTTCGATCGCGGTCCTCGCTCTCGGGGCGGCCGACAGCGCCCATGGCGGCTGGCGAACCTACGGTGCCCGTGGCGACTGGCGAACGTACGGTGTTGCCAACAAGA
The DNA here is from genome assembly GCA_035550375.1 of Pirellulales bacterium. Classification (GTDB taxonomy): domain Bacteria; phylum Planctomycetota; class Planctomycetia; order Pirellulales; family JAICIG01; genus DASSFG01. Next base: position 87,412 of record DASZPH010000007.1, read on the forward strand.
CCAGCCCCGACGGCCTCTGGTGGAGGGGCTATGGGCGGATGGGCTACGGCTGGTACAGCGTCTACGGCGCCTACATCGGCTCCGGCTACAGCACGCTTGGTTTCGGCTATCCCAACCGCCCGTCTGACCCCTGGACCATCGGCAATCGCGCGCGTTGAGCTCTCGGCGACGCCGATAGACAGTGACATCTGCATTTGCCATCCGCCAAATCGCACGGCGGGTTTGCTGCCTCGAGATTGTCCGATTAAGGACGGTTCGTGCTGAGCGCAGATCGCAATTGAAGCATCCGCACGGGTAGCGGGGCGACCGGACACGGGTGATTACGGTTCAACCTCCGCTTCCTCTCGGAATGAACCCGGGAACGCCGGTCTCCACTACGGAATTGAACCTGACCTGCAACTTGATTCCTTCGTTAATCTCTTGCACGGCCTCTTTAGGAAGGGCGGAGACATCGAAGTTCTCCTTGATCCGGCTGGGGCTCTTCGAGGTGGTAAGCAGCGCCGTCCCGCGCTGAATGGCCCAGGCGAGCAAGACCTGCGCCGGCGTCTTGTTCACTCGCTTGGCGATCGCGGCAATGACCGGATCTTCCAGCAACTTGGGCTGGCTACTATGCCCCAATGCTGCGAACGCTTGCAACACGATGCCATTCTTCCTGCAATAGTCCAAAAGGTCCCATTGCGGGAGATACGGATGGGATTCGACATGAACAACTGCAGGCTTGATCCTGCCGGCTTCAAAGATCTCTTTGACTTGACTCAGGCTGACGTCGGACAATCCGATGGCCTTGCACCGGCCCTCGTCCACCAGGCTCTCTAACGCCTTCCATGTATCCAGCAGCGTCACCCCTTGGTCATAAATCACATTTCCATTCGCATCCCTCGGGTCCTGATCGTCTCCAGGTTGGAAGGCAAAGGGCGTATGGATGAGATAGAGGTCGACGTAGTCGAGTTGGAGTTTCTTGAGACTGGCCTCGCAGGCGGGTTTGACCCGTTCAGGACGATGATTTGTGTTCCAGAGCTTCGTGATGACAAAGACGTCTTCGCGCTTGATCTTGCCGCCCTCGAACACCTCCTGCATCGCGTCGCCGACCTCCCTCTCAGTTCGGTAGCGTTCCGCAGTGTCGATTACGCGAAATCCTGCTTCCAGCGCCGCCTTGCTCGCGGTTTTGGTTGCCACGGGGTCCGGAATGAGTGTGCCAAAGCCGAGGGCGGGGATGGCACCGGATCCATTGTTGAGGGCTATCCTCGTAAAGCGAAGGTTGTCGCTCTCGACCACTGTTTCACTCCCCTACTTCACTCCCCCTCAGCGGATCTGAACCTGTTCGATCAAACCCATCCACCGTCCGGCCCCTCGGAACCGAACCAGCGTTCTGAGATCACTTTCCTTCGCGTATAGAAAGCAACGGCGTCAGCACCCTGCGCATCGAGATCACCGTAAAATGAGCTCTTCCAGCCGCCGAACGGAAAGAACGCCATCGGCGCTGGCACGCCGAGATTGATGCCGAGCATTCCGGCCTGGATGCGCTCGCGGAACGTGCGGGCCGCTGCGCCGGATTGCGTGAAGAGGGAGACCGTGTTGCCGTATCGGCTGCGGTTTGTCAACGTGATCGCCGCGTCCAGGTCCGGGGCGCGCATCACGCTCACCACCGGGCCAAAAATCTCCTCCCGGCCGACGAACATCTCCGGTGACACATCGTCGAACACCGTCGGTCCGAGGAAGCAGCCGCGCGGCCTGTGGGGGACGGTTTGGCAGCGGCCGTCGAGGCGAAGCCGGGCTCCTTCCGTCACCCCGCGCTCGATCGCAGCCCGGATCCGCTTCTCCTGCTCTGGGTTTACCACGGGACAGAGCGTCGCGGTGTCGTCCAGGCCGTCTCCCAGTTTGAGTTCACTCGCCGAGCGGATGAAGGCATCGACGACGGCGTCTTGCCGCACTCCGTCGCCGACCGCCACCAGCACGCTACCGGCAAGACAGCGCTGTCCCGCAGAGCCGAAACACGATGCGATCAGGGCGGGCAGGGTGCGCCCCAGCTCGGCATCGGGCAGAACGATCAGATGGTTCTTCGCTCCGCCGTGCGCCTGAACGCGCTTGCCGTGAGCCGCTGCGGTGCGGTAGACCGACTCCGCCACCGCCGACGTGCCGACGAAGGATACCGCCTGGACATGCGGGTTGGTGATGAGCCGTTCGCTTACTTCCTTGCCGCCCTGCACCACGCCGACGACCCCCGGCGGCAAGCCGGCATCCACGAACAACTCGACGAGTCGGGTGCCGGTGAGCGGCGCCTTCTCGGCGGGCTTGAGGAGGAACGTGTTCCCGCAGGCGACGGCGACCGACATCATCCACAGCGGAATCAAGGCCGGGAAATTGAACGGCGGAATGCCGACCACGACACCCATCGGTTCGCGAATGGCATGGCAGTCGACATCCCGCGAAATGTCGGTCAGCGTCTGTCCCATCAGTTGGGAGGGAATGCCGCAGGCAAACTCAACGACGTCAAGCCCGCGCCGTAGCGAGCCGTGCGCCTCGCTCAGCAGCTTGCCGTTTTCGCGGACGATGCCGTGTGCCACGTCCGAGAAGTTTTTTTCCAGCAAGGCCCGGAACTGGAACAGGATGTGAGCCCGATCCGGCGCCGGAGTGGCTCGCCAGCCAGGGAAGGCACGGGCGGCGGCAGCGCATGCCTCGTCCACCTGCTCCGGCGCGGCCTCGCGCACCGGCGCCAGCACCTCGGCCGCGTCTGCCGGATTACAGATGTCGCGGTTGGTGTTCCCGCGGCCCTCGACCCAGGTTCCGGCGATCAGGTTCAGCGCGGAAGCCGAACGCGAGGATGTTGCAGGCGACCGATCAGGGCCAGCACTGGTGCTCATGAAGTCCTCCGGAGGTGATGGCCTTATAGAGCGCCTTCTTCTGACCGGCCGTGCGGCCCTCGTTCCACGCGATCCGGATGGTGACCAGGTTATCGCTGCGGTCGATGCCGAGACAGTACGCCGACGCCGATCATCGTCTCCTCGACGACGCGACCGAAGTCGATTCGAACGAGCGGCAAAGATCACATCCCCATTCGCACGCGCGAGTCGGAGAAAACCGAGCGAAATTGCCCGCCTGCGCCGCCGAGCGAAATGCTAGCCGTGCATGGCTGATAATTCAAGACGCGCCAAAAGTGACAAAAGGGAAACCTTCAGATTGCGGGAAGATCAAGTCGGGTTGATCGAAAGAGAAGAGCATTTAGGGCAGACTCGGGGCCGGCACGACCGACCGTGCCTTATGTCCTTTGCTTCTATTTTGGCGGCGTTCGTGCTCGGCAACGGCCCAAACGCGCAAGTCTCCGAAGAGTTGGGCAAGGGCGGGGGGCAGGTAGTGGGCGTTGAGGCCACTGGGGTTGGGAAGAACCCAAGCGTGGCTGCCGCCGAAAAGGGGCTGTTGCAGGCCGACGCGGGCGTCTTTGATACCGGAGACGACGCGGTAGGGGTGAATGCCGACAAAGGCGACGACGGTCGGACGCCAGCGTCTGACTTTGGCTTGCAGGCGCCGGCCGCCGGCGCGAAGCTCGTCGTCGGTGAGTTCATCCGCGCGGGCGGTGGCACGCTCGACGATGTTTGTGATGCCTAGCTTGAGGTCAAGAAGAAGGGATGCTTCAAAGGGGGAGAAGAGTCGAGGGGTAAATCCGCCCCCGTGAAGGGCGGGCCAGAAGCGATTGCCGGGGCGGCCGAAGTGGTGGCCGATGGCGGCGGTGTAGAGGCCGGGGTTGATGCCCGCGAAGAGGACGATGAGGTTTTTGGCCGCGAGATCCGGGATGAGCTTGTTGCGCGCCGCCAGTATCTGGGTTTTGCTGGGTTTCCAGGGAGTGACCAATTTCCGATGCATAGGGCGACATCCTCCAGGGCAATCGCGTCAAAACACGAATGAATTGTTGGGGTGTTCAGTAGCCGGGACAAGACGATCCCATCGGAGGGACGGTCGGCAAAACGACAAATGTGACGACGGGTGCCGACCGCAAGCGGCGCGGCCCCAATAAATGCGTGTGTGCATTCAACGCCTTGCGACTCCGGTCGCTTGACCGCCGCCGGGCCAATCGGGAGAATCGGCTTGAGCGCCGTCTGGCGGGCCGGTGACGCCTATCGTTCTTAATTCGCGAGAGGGCGGACCAGAATGGGAACAGCGGATGAGCGGTCTTCTGAAGGCTCGGCAGAGGTTAGGTTGCCCCTTCCCCAAGCGGTGACGACTGTAGCTGAGCCCGATCTGCCCACGGCGCCTGCGCCCGCCGCGCCGGCAGAACAAGCAGCCCATTCCGACAAGCCGGGGGCCCCTCGGCCGGCACGCTCCCTGCGCAGATGGTTGCTTTTGGCAGGGGTTGTGAGCGGCATGCCGGTGGGCGCCTACGTTCTGTTTCCGTTCGTGCTGACCGCGCTGAACACGGTTTCCACCGATGACGCCTACGTCAACGGTCACGTAACCTTCGTCGCGCCCCGAGTTGCCGGCCACGTGACGACGGTGTTGGTGGATGACAATCAGCGCGTGAAAGCGGGCGACTTGTTGGCCCAGCTCGACAAGGAACCATACCAGGTTCAAGTGAATATCAAGGCGTCCGCGGTAGTCGCAGCGAAAAGGGAGCTGGCGACCGCGATGGCCCAGGCGCGCGGCTTGGCCGCGCAAGCCCGCCGCAGCCGCTTCAGGCTCGATCACGCGATCGAAGACGTGCGGAATCAGATCGAACTGCTGAAATCGTACGTCGCGCAACTGAAGGTCGAGGAAGCGAACCTATCGCTCGCCGAGAGCGACTACGCGCGCGGAGAGAAGCTTATTGGGAAGGGGGCTATCACCCAGCAAGAATTCGACCAATATAAAGCTGCGCTGCAAGTCGCGATTCATCGCGTGAGCAGCGCGAGGCAATCCATTCAGCAAACGCGCGCCGGTCTCGGTCTGCCGATCGATCACAAGAACCCGCTGGATCTACCGGAGGACCTGGATCAGAGTTTCTCGGAAGTGCAAGAGGCATTGGCAGGGTTGTACGACAGCGCTACACAGTTGGGTTACACTCCGCCGACGTGGAACGCGACGCCGACGCAGTTCAAGGAGACGTTTTATTCGCAGGATCCGGACAAGAATCTTGACCGAATCTTCGAACGACTGGTTCCCGAATCGCCCGCCGTCAAGCTGGCCGAGGCGAAGGTTGCTCAGGCGCAAGACGACCTGGCTCAGGCCGAGTTGAACCTCCGCTACTGCGACATCGTGAGCGACATCGACGGCCAGGTCACCAGCCGCAACGTCAACCCTGGAAACTACGTCCAAATCGGGCAAAGCCTGATGGCCGTGCGATCGCTGACGGAGATCTGGATCGACGCCAACTTCAAGGAAACGCAACTGGCCGACCAGCGCATCGGCCAGCGCGTGCGCTGTGAGGTGGACATGTATGGCAGCCGGCGGGAGTTCGAGGGCCGCATTACCGGATTTACCATGGGGACAGGCACAACTCTCGCGCTGCTACCTCCCCAGAATGCCACGGGCAATTTCGTCAAGATCGTCCAGCGGCTGCCCGTCCGGATTGAGCTGACGGACTACGATCCCGAAAAGAGTCCCCTGTTCATCGGCCTGTCGGTCGTCCCTTACGTGTACATCAACGAGCCCCCCACGGGGCCGCATGCCGGGGAAATCCTGCAACCCTTCGCCCAACTGACAAAAGGCCCGGTAGGATCCAAACCCTGACCCGCATCGGTCCCCCGGCGACTGGGGAGCACGCATTATGAGCAGCGTCGCAGTCACCCCAGACGCAGTTAGCCGCCCGGCGATCAATGCCTGGCTCGTCGCGGCGGCCGTGATCATCCCGACGTTTATGGAGGTGTTGGACACGACGGTTGCGATTGTCTCGCTGCGATACATCGCGGGCGACCTGTCGGCGGCGGTGGTCGACGCCGAATGGGTGCTCACCAGCTACCTCGCCGCGAACGCCACCATCCTGCCGATCTCCGGCTGGCTCTCGGCCCGCCTGGGCCGTCGCAACTATTTCCTATCGTCGATTGCCGTCTTTACCATCGCTTCCGCGCTGTGCGGCATGGCCACCAGCCTGTGGCAGATTATCCTGTTCCGGGTCATCCAGGGCCTGGCCGGCGGCGGGCTCCAGCCCTCCAGCCAGGCAATCTTGATTGACAGTTTCCCGCCCGAGAAGCAAGGGACCGCCATGACCATGTTTGGCATCGCGGCACTGACGGCGCCCGTCGTCGGCCCGACGCTCGGTGGGTACCTCTCGGACTACCACAATTGGCGTTGGATCTTCTACATCAACATTCCCATCGGCGGCCTCGCGCTATTGATATCCTACTTCGTCGTCGATGACCCGGATTATCTGAAGGAGGAACGTGCCCGGCTGCGGCGAATGCCGCTCAATTTCGACTACATCGGCCTGGCGATCTTGGCACTGGTGATGTCCGCTTGGGAAGTGCTGATCACCAAGGGCCAGGAGTGGGACTGGCTGGCGGACCCGTTCGGAAAGGTCCAGACGCTGCTGCTGATCTTTGTGCTGGGGGGAGCCGGCCTGGTCGTCTGGGAGATGCGCAGGGACAACCCGGTGGTTAATTTCCGCCCCCTGGGCGAACGCAACTTCTGGGTGTGCTGCATCATCATCTTTTGCGCGTACGCCGAACTCTATGCCGTGAGTACGTCGCTGCCGGGACTGCTCCAGTCGCTGTTTGGCTATGACGCCTTTCACTCGGGACTGGTCATGTCTCCATCCGGCTTGGCCTCGGTCACCATGCTGCTGGTCTGCGGCGCATTGCTCGGCCGGGGCGTTGACGCCCGCTGGCTGATCGGAGGCGGCCTGCTCGTCGTGGCGGCTGGTGCTTATTGGATGTCGGTGATGAACCTCGAGATCGCCCCGTGGCAGGCGATCTTGCCGCGCGTGGTCACGATCGCCGGCCTGGGGATGGCCTTTGCCCCAATCAACGTGGCCGCCTTCCTTTACACACCCCGTCACATGCGCGCCGCGGCCGTGGGCCTCTTCGCCTTGCTCCGCAACGAGGGTGGCAGCTTCGGCACGTCGATGGCCCACACCTTGCAGGTGCGCCGCGATCAGTTCCACACCTGGCGCGTGGGGGAATTTCTCGATCCCTTTAACTCCACAGTCACGTCCTACCTGGAGCAGGCCCAGGCGTTCTTCTTCCAGCAAACCGGGGACGCACCCCGAGCGCGACGGATGGCATTCCAAAGGCTGGCGGACCTCCGGGAACGGCAAGCGGCGTCGCTCGCCTACTTCGACGTTTTCCTCGTGTTCGCCGTCCTCGCGCTGGCGCTCGCATTCCTGGTGTTGCTGATGAAACGCTCGGTGGCTGAAAAGGGCGCCCACGTCGGGGCCGAATAGATTCCCATCAGCACGGCGCTGGCGGGGCGTCAGGGTCCAGCGGTTGGCAAGGACTTCAGCTTTCTCCAACACATCGGTTCCCGCAAACTCGGTCTCTACGGCTTGACGTGCAACTTCATCCTGATCGTCATTTCCATCGTCATTGTCATGCAATCAGCCGGTCGGCTTGCCGACCAATCCAGCGGCCGGTTCGTCGGCGATTATCGAGACAATTCGCCAAACAAGTCCGCGGAGGACCGATATGGCGCCGTGGCGATTCGCGCCTTGCGCCAGCTTGCCCGCTTACAGTTCCTCGAAGGGCGAAGCGAAGAGGCGACGGCAACGTGTCGACAAGTGGTGGACATCGGCCACCATCTTCGGCCGCCCTCGCGTGAGTCTGTGCGCGAGCTATTTGCGGTCGCCGCGTTACTACGCAAGCATGGTAAAATGGCCGATGCAGAGTTTGTCATCAGCCAAGCGATACTTGGCGTCTCCAAGCCGCCGACCGAGAAGCAGTAGGAAAGCCGTCCTAGGCCAAGCAGATCGGAGCGCATCAGCGCGTCGATCGGCGACATTTCCCTGCACCGGCAAACCCCTGAATGCTGCCCAAGCCGGAGCCGGCCCGGCTCGCCGGTGTGCGCGGCCACCGTTTCCAGCGGCTGGGACCGGGGATAACGGCCGCATAAGAACTGCCCAGTTCAGGCGCCCAGGGAGCTTTCCGTCCCCTCCTCAGGGCGATAGCCTAACGGTATGGGGAAAGCCCAAATCTTGAACGAGCACCTATGCAACGTCCTGGGAAGCGTGAACTGGGGAGTCTCGGTCTGCTGGCCGTGATCCTTGGCGGATGGTTCTTTGCTGCCGGTTTTGAGCAGCCCTGGACGATCGGCCACATCAGCACACTCGTCCTTTTAGCGATAGGACTTGTCATTTGCGGCTATACCTTAGTCCGCCGTTGACTACTCACCGGACAGCAGGCATGTAATGCCTCGGCATCTCCAGCTAATTCCAGACTGTGCCTTTGCCTTCGCTCTGCTGGCCGCCGTCTCCGGGTGCGGTCAGTCGAACAACATGGCGAGGGCCGGCGGCAAAGCGCGTAAGCTCCCGCAAATCTCGCGGTTTCAACAACAGCCGTCCGATCGGTTCCTCGTCGAGCTTGACGAGATCAGCCGCGGCCATCCCTTCAAAGGAATGCGCTCGATTCAGCCACACGCCGGAGGCCACATTCATTTCGACAACTCGAAGGACCGTTGGCCGAAGGGGGGCGATGAGCCCACCGGCTATCCGGCGATTTACGCCGTCGCCGACGGCACTGTAAGCCGCGTTGACCTTCGGTTCGGCCTCCCCGGAGGGAACGATCGCTATGGGCTCGACCTGGCCTTCGCGGTCGACGCCCAGGGCAACACCTGCCAATTCTGCTATTCAATCGAGCCGATGATCCCGGAACCAGAGAAGGGCTTCTACCGGCGGTTCCTCTTGGTCGGCGAGGGCGACGAGGTGCGAAAGGGCGACATCATCGCCTATATGTATACCCCGCCCGGCGTGCGTGACGCGCACATTCACTTCCACCTGCGAGTCGACGGCCGTCGGGACTTCCTCGCACCGGCGATTTTCACGACCGACCTGGCTCGGCAGTTCCATGACAAGTGGGGCGACTTCGGCCGCGATGGCGACACGCGGATTCCGCCTTGCATGGGCTACCGCTTGGACGCGAGCGAAAACCCCTTTGCAACCGGACCGACGGATCGGTTGTAGGCGGCCGGTTCCCGGAAGCCGGAGGCAGCAATCCTCCGTCGGGTTAGAGAGTGTTCCTTGTCTTGTGCCCTCGTTTTCTCTCTAAGCGCGCTTAAAGAGTTAAGTCGCGGGTCGGCGACAAAAAACGGCTCACTCTCCTCGGAGCCACGGTACACGATTGGTCGCTGCCTTGCCGAAGCAAGGCACGGCTACCCAGTTGATGCTCGGTTTCCACTCGACGTGCCCAAATTGCATGACATCCGGTTTCACGGCTAAAGCCGATAGGCCCTGATCGTCAAGAACCGGGAGGCGGACGCCTCCCGCTCGCCCACGATTCGCAGAACTTGTTCTTAGTGGTTGCGGAGACGACCGCATGTCTGTTGGATGTCGCGGGACAGGAGTGAGAGAGTGTAAACGAGGGCGCCGCCGCAGAGCGCGGACGGATCTTGACGACAGACAGCGGACCGGTAACAATCGCTTTGCATCACAAAGTAAAGATCATCGAGAGACCGAGGAAACCTATGCAGTTCCTACCAACGATGTTCATGGCCGCCTTGGCCGCCTGCGGCCAAGGCGGGGCGGCCGCCGACGTGGCCGGCACGGTCGAGCTCGATATTCCTTTTGCCGACGTGGACGAGCTACAGAAACTGGACCTCTACCTGCCCGAACAGAAGAATTTCGCGACCGTTGTCTTCACCTTCGGAGGTGGGTGGCACACGGGGAGCCGCAAATCCGTCACGCGGGTTGGGGAGCAGATGCAGCGTCTGGGTTTTGGCTGCGCGCTCGTCAGCCATCGCCTGAGCCCCAAGGATAAGTTCCCTGCTCAAGCCGAGGACCTGGCCGCGGCCTTTGCTTGGGTCAAGACGAAGATCGAGGCGAAAGGAGGCGACCCGAAGCGCGTGGTCCTGATGGGGCACAGCTCGGGCGCCCATCTGTCGCTGTTGCTGGCGACCGACGAGACGTATTTGGCCAAGTACGGTCTTTCTCCCAAGGACATCGCGGGAGTGGTGGGATTGAGTACGCCAGTCGACTTGGAGCCGCGCGACGACCGGCGAGGCTTTGGCGACGCGCTGATGGCGGGCAAGGGCGCCGATGTCTTCTCACGAGACGCTGCGATCATGAGGGCGGCCAGCCCCACGCAACATGTCTCGGAGGACTTGCCACCCACGCTGCTGATCGTGGGCGAGAGGGATTTCCCGACGCTTGAAAGAGACGCCCTAACGTTCGCCGAAAAAGCCGGAAAGGCAAACCGAGTAGTCACCACATTCGTCGCCAAGGGGTGCGACCACATGGGCGTCGTTCGCAGCTTGCTCGAGGACGACAGCACGGTTCGCGACCAGGTTTTGACCTTCCTGGCAAGCTTAGGGAAAGACGCTACTTCCGATCGGCAACCGAAAACTAGATGAGCAGTTCGCGGGGCACGACGGGGAGACTTCTTACGAAGCCTCCTACTGGGCGGAGACGACCGTCCGCCCGTTGGGCGCCGCGGCCAGGCCGCCGTCGTCGCGGCGCATTCCCGACCGGCTGGCGAAGACCGGCGAGGGCTGAACTCCGATCGTCCCGATCAACTCGTTGAGATATTCGCCGTCCTGGCAGCGGGCCAGTTGTGCCTCGACGTATTCTTGGCGAGTGCCAATCTGCAGTTTGGTCGCATCTTCGCCGTTCTTGGCGACGCGCAGGAACTGGTCCAGGTAAGCGGCGTGGCGGCGCCAGAGAGCGATGTCGCGCTTCTGCTGGGCCGCCAGCCGTTCGCGATACCAGTCGCTCGCCAGGAGCGAGTCGAGCGTAAACATCGAGCGGAACTCCTCGTCGGCCGCGGTTCGTCCGTCCCACGACCCCTCGGCCATGATCGTCACCAGCGCTCGCAGCGGCGGGCAAAGCTCGGCCAGCGTGCCGTCGTCGTAGTACTGCGAGGCCACGCGCCGCTGCACGTCGGCAATGTGACACACACCCTCGGCGAACGCCTGGCGGTCTTGCAACTCCGGTCGCAGGATGGTTTCGTCGAACACGTTGCCGGGATTGTCGAACACCCGGCCAAAAAAACGACGCACGAACTCGTAGGTGATGCGATAGCCGAGCCGGCTGGCGGGCACCACGCGGCCGGCGTACTCGAAGTCGGCGACCCGCTCGAGAAGACCCTCGTAGAGCAGAAACTTCGGGTCTCGCTCTTCCGGCGTCATGCGGCACCAGACTTCGGGAACGAGCAGACTCAGGTCGTGGTCGACCCGCAGCGCGGGGCCGATGTGGCCGGCCGCGGTCGAAAAACCTTCCAATCCGGTGAGGATGAAGCTGACCAGGGCGGCGTTGAGGTCGGCCGCCGGCCTGAGCGAATTGAAAGGGCCCTTGGTCAGCGCGCCTTCGCTGCCCGCTCCCGTCGTCGACGGACTTTTGCCCGTGAGCGAGCAGACGAAGTCCATGAAGAGTTCCGGCAGCTCCTGGTAATGGATCGGATTGTAGACCGCCAGGCTGTAGATGCCCTTCTCGCGGTCGGGCGGATTGTTGCGGCGTCCGAGCAGCACCGAATTGACCGGTTGTAACAGGGGTTTGTCTGCCGGCAGGGCCCGGAACAAACGAGTGCCCATTTCCGCCACGTAGGCCGACTGCGGATCGGCCAGGTCGGGCCGCGTTTGAAGGTAGCGAGGGTTTTTGCTCGGCTTGCCGTCGATCTGCCGCGGGTGCGCCGACGACACCACGTAACTGTCGCCGTCGCGGATGGCCGAGTTGAGCAGGTCCTGCATCGGCCGGCTAAAAGCGTCGAAGTCGACGATGCGGGTCGACAGGTCGTGCACCACGTCCTTCGACAGCGGCTCGAAGTTGGAGAGGAAATTGTCGCTTCGTGCCAGGTCGGCTTCGGTCTGTTTGTCGAGTCCGCGGTGCACGGCGTCGTCGGGCCGCTGGAACAGGCGATACTCGCAGTTTTCGACGAACTTCAGGCTGGCTCCCCACGTCGTCGGCTGCGAACCGCCAATCAGGCGCGCCGGGACAACCACCGAAGCGCTGATGTCGTCTTCGGTCTGCACCTTGGCGGCGGCGGCAAAGTCCTGCCTCACTTTGAACGTCCGCCAGGCGGAAGGACCAAAAAGCCCGACTCGCAAATAGGTTCCCACAAGTTGCCGCTGGTGGTACTTGAGCTCGTGGCCGGGAGTGCCGTTGACGATGTCGACGCCGAAATGCCGCTGCCAGCCGCGGCCCCACTCCGGCCGGTAGAATCGCTTGATGACAAACACCAGGGCGTAGATGTAGTTGGGGATCGTCGCCAGCCAGGCGTTGTATTCGTCGCTGTACACGGGCGAGGGCGTCAGGAGCTTGATGACACTCCCCAGCGAGCGTGTTGGGTCGAGCAGCTTGCGGCTGCGGGGCGGGCCGCCGTTGTTGGCCGAGTTCTCCTCGCCCCCGTTCCGGCGGCGGGGGTGTCGCCAGCGGGTGGAATAGTCTTTCTCGAAGATGAAACGCACCAGCTCAAAATCCTTGCTGGCGTCGGCCACGAAGATCGGCCCGTAGAGCATGTAGTCTCGTAGCGACTTGCTGATCTCGCTCTTGCCGCCCCCCGAGACGGTGCAAGGCTTGTGACAGAACGTTCCCTCGCCCGCCGTGCCGATGATTCTCCAGGAAGGGGCGGCCGGATGCCGCTCGATGCGCAACTGGTAGCCCGACGGGGCCATGTAGACCTTGTCGGGCAGCAGGGGAATGGACCGTTCCTGGCCGTCCTTTTCCCAGCGGATGCGCTGCTCCAGAAGGCTGGCGTAAGCGCTCTCCGGCACGTAAACGACGTTCGGGAAGTTCTTGTCGACGCCGTATCCCTCGGGCCGAACCTCGATGCGGTCGGCGTAGTCGCGGGCCACGTCGAAGAAGGTGCGGCCGTTGTACTTGACGCTGTTGACCTGAAACTCTTCGCCCAGGTTGTGGCTGGGAAAAACGATCGCCCCGCCGGCATGCTCCTCTTCCACTCGTCCGTAAAGATTCGCCGCGTAGCCGATCTGCGTTTTGACTTCTTTCTTGCAGTAGCCGAAGTAATTGTCGGCGATGAGGGTCACCACCACGCCGGCGTCTGTCCGGCAGGTCATCTTGAACGATTCGCCGCCGTTATAAAGCTCCCGCTCATCACTCCAGCACATGCCGTCGCGACGCTCGCGGTCGCTCGCCACGTCGACGTGGGGCAGACCCAGTTCCCGCTTGGTATAGCGCGTAAGATGGGGGGCCAGGATGACGGCGCCGGTGTGCCCCGTCCAATGCACCACGTCAAGACCAGCGTCGTTTTCGATTTGGAAGGGGTCGCCCGCGTTGCCGAAGATCGACTCCACGAAATCGAGGTTGCTGGCCAACGAACCCGGCGCAAAGAAACGGATTTCCATCCGTTTTTCCGGCCAGATGTCGGCCACAGCCGGCGAAACCAGCGGACGGATCAAGAGAGACAACCACCCCAAGGCCGATTGCGGCTGATTCGCCGTGAAGGGGAACCGCAGCAATTCTTCCGGCGGACGCATGGCCCGGCGGAACAGCTCGACGAACGTCACCCGCGGCACCACGCACTTATCGCCCGCCACGGGCAACCCACCCGCGACGACGTGGAACGTGCCCTGCGTCGTGCGGCGGTCGGTCTTCGGATTGTGCAGCACCCCGTTTTTTACGCGGTAGCTACGCACGTATTCGCTGGCGTATTCATCGGCGTCGCAAGGAAGCGATAAAAGGCGGGCCATGCCATGCCGGTCGAGCACGAGCGTTCGCTCCGGCAGGCGGAGCGAACTGCCGGACAACACGTCCGCCAGGTGGTCGTGCAAAAAGGCCTCGATCCTGGCGTCGGCCGGCGAGCGGTGCCCCTGCAAAAGCCGTCCTCGGTTGCGGAAGTCGGCCACGAGCATCCGCACCACTTCGGCATAGGGCTCATCGGCCTTGCTGAGCGGAACCGAGTGCCCGTTGGCAAGAAGCTGAATCTTCAGATGCCGCAAAAGGTTCTCTTGCTCGTCTGGCGAGTCAGGTCCGGCAGAGAGCCCCAGAATCTCTTTCAGGCCAGGGCGACGGCCGTCGCCGGAACAGGACGAGAAGGCGGGAGGAGCACCCATGACGTTTCCCAAAGAACGGTTTCCTGGCCGCGGCCTGAGGCTGAATCACGTCAGCATATCGAAGGGCCGCCAGTCGGCAGCGGCGCAGAATGTTGAGGGCAGCAAAGCGAGTGCCGCAAGCGAAATCCAACGTGCTCACGCGATTACCGGCAGAGGCCTTCATGACTCGCGGAAACTATGAGCACGGCCTGCCGTCGAAAACGGCATGGTTCGGTGGAAAGCGCCAAAGGGCACCGTTGCACCGGAAGGCCCTACAAGCGTCAGGGCTCGAAAACTCGACGGCGCTTTCGGTCCGCGCCTGATTTCAAATCAACGCCCGAGAGTCGGTGTTTTTTGGGCGCTCATGACACTGGGCGGAGGTGCAAAGACGCCCACATCGAGATGCACGAAGCGGAGACGGTCGACTTCCACGGCGCCGAACGACTCGATCGCCTCGCGCGCCGCATCCCAACGGGCCGTTTCGCCCGCCGGCGGATGACAAACCATCCAGACTCGGCCGCGCCTTGCCGCCCGCTCGATGCTTTCTGGCGGCGAGTCGCCGTCGACCAGGTTCGACTTTCGCCCAAAGTAAGCCTCGTAGACCGCCGGCTGCGACACCCACAACGAGTCGCCGGGGCCCCAATGGTGATGCACGTAGTCGAATGCCTGCCGGAATTCAACCGAGGGTTTGGCGACGACTGCGTACATGGCCGTCCGCACCCCGCCCGCCAGCAGAACCAGTACAGAAAGGGCTGGTACGGCCCACGCGACGCGCCCCTTCGAAAGATGCGCAAGAGAGTCGAGCCCATAGGCCGCGGTCAACCAGAGTGACGGCAGGAGAAAGGCGAGCAGCCGGTTGCCGAGCGGGTACTGGCGAAGGGCGGCCGCCAGGCACGCCAGGCAGGCCGGGGCGACCAGAAGGACCGCCAGCCGGGGCTGGCGGCGGGCACACGTCGCCAGGCCGATTGCGGCCAGAATTGCGACGGGCAGCCCCGTCCCCTGCACCCCGTAATTTCCGGCCTCGATGAGCTTACTCGCCAGCCATCCAAGGCACCCGCCGATCGACGAAAGATCGACAAAGTCTACGGCCCAGAACGTCTGTTGGTACGGCGTGTTGTGATGCCGCGCCGCCACCAGCCACAGCCCGGCGCACGAGGTGAGCAGGGCGATCTGCATCGAGACCCAGTATGCCCAGTCGCGCCGGCCGCCGCTCCGGACCGTTTCGACCAGCACAGCCATCGCCGCCCCGGCGAGCGTGAACGCGCTGGGAAAGGACAGCCACGGCCCAACGAGAGCGGCGGTAAGCAGCGCCAGCCCGCTTGCCCGGCGCCGCCCCGGCGAGTCGCCGGCCTGGAGGTAGATTGCGGTTGCCAGCAAGACCGCTTCCGCGACCAGAACGTCGGTCGTGTACGGTTTCACCTGGTAGCTCAGGTGCAGCAGGCAGCTCGACAGGCAGGCGCAGCCGACGGCCCAAACGGAGCCGCTTTTGCCGACGACGGTTCGGGCCAGCGGCACCATGAGCACCAGCGCCGCCAGGCTGGCCGAAAGGGCCGGCAGCCGCATCGCCAGTTCGGAAGGCCCGGCCGCCAAGTAGCACGCCCGCAAAATCCATAAAAACACGGGGGGAGCCGCCTGATCGTGGCTCAAAGGCCCCGCGAGCTCAAAAAACGACCTCTGGAAGACGTTTAGCAGCAGGAACGCCTCGTCATGCCAGTACGAGGTCCTGGCGAAGTACTGCCTCAGCCGCGCGAGGCCGCCCAGCAAGACCAGCCCGGCCAGAAGATATCGCGGGTCAAGGCACTTTCGGATTGCCCGCCCCGCCATCCCCCGCGCTGCGGCCGTCCACCACGGGGGTAAGGCCATTTTGCGAGGGGCCGACAGCATGGTTTGCGAAGGAAAAGGCGGCAGTGAGGGGGCTGACGCTAGTCGTTCCCAACGGCGGTGTCAACATCGTTGCGCCCTGGTCTTCCACGAATTCGGCTCTGTGATATAGTTATTACGGTTGGTTTGTCGACCGCGAATCGTCTCGTTGATTCTTCGCGAATCTGCCCGCGATTTCCCTTTCGTCTTTCCACCTGGCGGACCACCACGCTTGGTCCCTTTCCCTCGACCCGGAAAGAAAATCGGGTCATTTTTCGCCAATCAGGAGTTTGAGATCGTGGGTAAGAAGTTGTACGTCGGAAACTTGAGCTACCAGGTAACGAATGCCACGCTGGAAGCCCTGTTTGCGCCTTACGGCGAGGTGCGCAGTGCTCAGGTCATTCAGGACCGCGACACGGGCAGCAGCAAAGGTTTTGGATTTGTGGAAATGGCCGACGACAATGCGGCCAGGGAAGCAATCAAGGGCCTTAACGAACAGCAGCACGAAGGCCGCGCGTTGATCGTCAACGAGGCTCGGCCTCGCGAAGAGCGTCGCGGCGGCGGTGGCGGTGGCGGCGGTGGTCGCCGCGGCGGCGGCGGCGGTTACGGCGGTGGTCGCCGGTATTAATCGAGCGTAAAGTCCCTTGCGCTGGGCGGGCACAATCACCCGCCCAGCGCGGATTTTCTGCCTCCAGACAAACATGGGGCACGGTGGCATCGTATCCAGTCGGCGTTATCTCTACGCTTCCGCGAAGCGCCGACTGAACGACAGGCCGAAGCTCGAAGCGACCGCCTCATTGGTGATCTCGCCATCCATGATATTGATGGCTCGCGCCAGCGGCCGTATCGCGGCCGCTGCGGCGTCGATGCCACGCCGGGCAATCTGCATCGCCCAGGGTAGCGTCACATTGCACAAGGCATAGGTGCTCGTGCGGCCGACTGCGCCCGGCATGTTGGTAACGCAGTAGTGCAGAACATGGTCGACGATGAACGTCGGCTCGCTGTGGGTCGTCGGTCGGCTGGTGGCCACGCACCCCCCCTGGTCGATCGCCACGTCGATGATCACGCTCCCCGGCTGCATGAATCTCAGATCGTCCCGCTCGACCAGATGCGGCGCCTTCGCGCCAGGAATTAACACCGAACCGATGACCAGATCGGCCCGTCTGAGCTGCTCGCGGATTGTATGGCGATCGCTGAATAAGCAATCGACGTTGGGGGGCATAACGTCGTCGAGATAGCGGAGACGGTCCATGTTTACGTCGAGCAACCCGACGCTAGCGCCAAAACCGGCTGCTACCTTGGCTGCGTTGGCCCCCACGACGCCGCCGCCCAGAATGGTGATGTGGGCCGGCGCCACGCCCGGCACGCCCCCCAGCAAAATGCCTCGCCCCATCTGCGGGCGTTCCAGATACTTGGCACCCTCCTGGATGCTCATCCGGCCGGCCACCTCGCTCATGGGAGTCAAAAGCGGGAGCCGGCCCTGATCATCTCGCAGCGTCTCGTAGGCCACAGCCGTGGCGCCCGAGGCCAACACCGCCTCGGCCAGCTTCCGGTCGGCGGCAAAATGAAAGTAGGTGAAGACGATCTGCCTCTTGCGCAGCAAAGGCCACTCCACCTCCAGCGGCTCCTTGACCTTCATGATCATCTCGGCTTCGCCAAAAATCTCTTGCGGCTGCTCGACCAGCTTGGCGCCCTGCTGCGCATACTGCTCGTCGGGGATGCCGGAGCCAAGTCCGGCGCCGGTTTGCAGAAGCACCGTATGTCCGGCGCGCGTCAGCTCCTCGACGCCCACGGGCAAAATGGCCACACGGTACTCGTCGCGTTTGATTTCCTTGGGAACACCGATGATCAAAGGAACCTCCGAGGAAAAGAAGAGTCACCTTAGTACTACAGCGCCTTTTTAATTGATCTTTTACGCTGGCCTGTGGGTCGGGTACAAGAGCAGTCCACGGTACTTGCGGCAGGTGTTGCTCTTTTGCTTGCATGGAGGTAGAGCATGGATGCTCGTGCACTGCGTCGGT